>CAZHWK010000412.1:0-1511 GCA_964536405.1 uncultured Oscillospiraceae bacterium | reverse complement strand
CAAATCAAGGGTTTTCAGCTTCATAATTTCTAGGGATTTATTCCCATTCGCTGGCTGTTAATTCCGCATACTGCTATTTAGTGCCACAATCTACGCAATCAGCACAATATGTTGTGGTTTTTTCATTGTTTAATGCGGGCTTTTTCGGAGCGTGCTACGATTTTGCTACGCTTGCAAGGATCGGCAAAATAAAAAACCGGGGCAACACCGTGATGGTGCTGCCCCGGTTTTGCTTATGCGGTCTTGCTGTCAATGTACGCTTTGATTTTCTGCCAAAGGCGATAGAGGAAAATGACCATGTGCTCACGGGTGCAAGGGGATTTATACATCTTGGCCCCGTTCTCATTGCCCGCAATGATACCATCCCCCTCGGCCCAGGTGCGGGCCTCCTCGCTATAATCGCTGGGGGCCTGTGTCTTTTTCTCTGCCTCATACCGGGTTTGGTATTCCTTCCACTGCTCATAGGTCATCGTACTTTCCCCCTCCATTTCTGCGGCTACGGCCGCTCTAAACTTATCCATGTTGTAGTCCATGCCCAGCCCTCTCCAAAGGTGCTCCGGGTCACCGTGATTGGATGCAATCCCCAGCTTATAGCCCTCGGCGTGGGAGATAATAACACCAGGGGCCAAGGGGTTTAGGCTGTGGAGCTTGCAGAGTGCCGCAAAGAGCTCCACGGCAGCCTGTGTGGTCTGCTCCACAAAGGCCACGGCCTTTGCCTTATCGGAACAGGTGAACGATGCCCCGCCCGTGTACTTGATGCAGGACGGCTCACACATCTCAACACCAATGTGGGTGTTGTTGGATGCCCCGCCACCATGCCAACCCCGGTGGGCCTTTCCGGCTGTCTGGAGCATCGGCAAGGTTTCATATACCTCCGCGCCCCCAATAAAGCCATGGACACAAGCCCGGTCATAACTTGCTCTATTCCAGTTCTTGATGAATACCACCGGGTCTGGCTGCGGGCACCCCACGGAGTGGAGCATCAGCCCCTTGACCGTGATGGTGCGCCCTGTCTTATAGCAAGGGTTAAGGGTGAGGAAATACTGGTGCAAATTCATACCTGGCCCCCTTCTCCATTATCGGCCTTATCCCTCAGCGCCTCCAGAGCTTTCTGGAGAAACGCCGGGTATTTTACGCCCATAAGACCGATGTTTTCCAAAAGGCTCAAGCCCTCATTGCCGATAAAGAAAAGAGCCACAGCAGTACGGATATAGGACACGCCCAGGGCACTATCCAGCAACACACCCAGCCACACCAAGAGCAGGATAACGCCTTTTTTGCAAAGCCCTTTGAAACCCGCTTTGCTGTCAAGCGCTCCCGTTTCGCTCTTGTTAGAGCGCTGCCAAAAGGCGGCTACCAAAAGTCCAGTGAGGTAGTCCGCCGCCATCATCCCGATCAGTACCGCCATGGCGGGGTCCCACCCTCCCAAAGCGCGGGCAAGAAAACTGCCCACCGTTGCAACAACGGCCAACACGCTATTTTTAATATGCACTGCGTTTTCCATGGGTTAG
>CAZHWK010000411.1:0-1522 GCA_964536405.1 uncultured Oscillospiraceae bacterium | reverse complement strand
GTCGGCCATTTTGAAGGATAAGAAGGTCAAGCGGGACGAGCTGACCACCAGCGAGTTCCGGGAGAAGTGCAAGGCCTATGCGCTGGACTTCGTGGACAAACAGCGCACCCAGTTCAAGCGGTTGGGCGTGATGGGCGAGTGGGAGAACCCCTACCTGACTCTGGCCCCTGACTTTGAGGCCGCCCAAATTCGTGTCTTTGGCAAGATGGCCGAGAAGGGCTATATCTATAAGGGGATGAAGCCGGTCTACTGGTGCCCCCACGACCAGACCGCCCTGGCCGAGGCCGAGATTGAGTACGCCGATGACCCCTGTACCACCCTCTTTGTCAAGTTCCCCGTCCGGGACGACAAGGGTAAGCTGGGCCAGTATTGCGACCTGTCCAAGCTTTTCTTCGTCATCTGGACCACAACCCCCTGGACCCTTCCCGGCAACATGGCCATCAGCCTGAATGGGGAGTTTGAGTATGTTCTGCTTCAGGCCCCCAACGGGGAGGTCTATGTTCTGGCCAAGGAGCTGGCGGGCAAGGTCTGCAAGGCGGCCGGACTGGACTTTGAGGCCTGCACCGTGCTGGCCACCCTCAAGGGCAGCGACTTTGAGCTGATGAGTGCCCAGCACCCCCTCTTCGACCGGGAGAGTGTCATCCTCTGCGGGGACCATGTGACCCTGGAGGCCGGTACCGGCTGTGTTCACACCGCCCCCGGCTTCGGTGCCGACGACTTCAATATCTGCCGCCAGTATGACCAGGCTGGCCTAACCCACATCGGCACCCCCGTGCCCGTCAACGCCAAGGGCGTCATGACCGACGAGCGGTATAACGGCCAGTTCTATGCCAAGGGCAACGACCTGGTGGTGGCCGATTTGGAAGCCGAAGGCTTCCTGCTGGCCAAGGAGCAGATCACCCACTCCTACCCCCACTGCTGGCGGTGCAAGAACCCCATCATCTACCGGGCTACTGAGCAGTGGTTTTGCAGCGTGGATGCCATCAAGGAGGCGGCCGTCAAGTCCTGCGACGGCATCCAGTGGAAGCCCGACTGGGGCAAGGACCGGATGACCAGCATGATCACCGAGCGCAACGACTGGTGCATTTCCCGCCAGCGTGTGTGGGGCGTGCCCATCCCCATCTTCTACTGCGATTCCTGCGGAGCCGACATCGTCACCCCCGAGACCATCGACCGGGTGGCTGGTCTCTTTGCCGAGCAGGGCTCCAACGTGTGGTTTGACAAGACGGCCGACGAGCTGGTGCCCGAGGGCTTTGTCTGTCCCAAGTGCGGTCATACCCATTTTACCAAGGAGACCGACATCATGGATGTGTGGTTCGATTCCGGCTCCACCCATGCCGCCGTGCTGGATGGTCGGGACTACCTCCACTTCCCTGCCGATGTGTATCTGGAGGGCGGCGACCAGTATCGAGGCTGGTTCCAGTCCTCCATGCTGACCAGCATTGCCACCAAGGGTGTAGCCCCCTACAAGCAGATTATCACCCACGGCTGGACGGTGGACGGCGAGGGCAAGGCCATGCAC
>CAZHWK010000410.1:0-1542 GCA_964536405.1 uncultured Oscillospiraceae bacterium | reverse complement strand
AGCAGGACAACAGTGAAGCACGCAGACAAAAAACAGGTTGGGCGAAGCCCAACGGCATTTTTGCGAAGTGTTGAGCAGTTGGCCGTTGCGTAGGGGTCGTAGCATGACAAAGAAAGGTTGGATGCCTGTCGGGGCATCCCCGACAAGTTTCCTGCCGCTCGCAAGCGGAAAAAGACCATCACGGCCCGCAGGACGTGGTTCATAAATAGGCCTGTCATGCTACGGATTGGGCGTGCTGTTCGAAAAAATAAGTCATCACTCGCCAAAAATACCGCCAGTGTCCCACTGGCCTGTTTTTTGGTCTGCGTTTGCCTTATTGTTCCGGCACGCCTATCCTTCGCACTTCGTGTCATGCTACGAATTGGGCACGCTTCTCGGGGTGATAACCTCTCCGACTTCGCAAGCCGTCTGTCAGCCCTGCGGGCCGTCAGTCCGTTCGCTCCGCTCCGAGGTCTATCCCCCCGGCGTGCCTATCCTTCGCACTTCTTTATTCATACCTAGCATTAACATTGGTTGTAATATCCTTGATAATCTCGCCCAGCTCCAGGTCAATCTTCATGGTATTTTCCATTTTCTTAATGGAGTTGTGAACGGTTCCGTGATCCCGGTTGCCAAATTCCTGCCCAATTTCCTTGAGAGAGAGGGATGTCATCCGCCGAATGAGGTACATGGCCACCTGCCGGGCCTGCAAGGTTTTACCGCCACGGCCCTGGCCACGCAGGGTATCATTTTCAATGGAATAAAATTTACAGACCTCTTCAATGATAACCTCGGCCGAGGGAAGAATGTCACTTTTATCCCGCAAAATGTCACGCACAGCCCGAGTGACGGTATCCACATCCACATCATCCCCCAGCAGGGATTGGAAGGCCAGAATTTTGTTGACCGTCCCTTCCAGCTGACGCACATTGGCCGTAATATTTTCCGCCACATACTTCAGAACGGGGTCGGGCAGTTCAAGGCCCATGCGAATGGCCTTGTTTTTGATAATGGCCATCCGGGTTTCATAGTCTGGGGGGTCAATTTTGGCAAGCAAACCCCAGCCAAAGCGAGTTTCCAAACGTTCGTCCAGCCGCAGCATATCCTTGGGGGGGCGGTCGGCGGTGAACACAATCTGCTTGCCCGCATCCCGCAGGGAGTTAAAGGTGTGGAACATCTCTTCCTGGGTGGACTCCCGCCCGGCGATAAACTGCACGTCGTCCATCAAAAAGAGGTCGGCGTTGCGGTATTTGTCGTGAAATTGTGCCTGGGTCCGGTCCCGGATGGCCTGAATCAGCTCATTGGTAAAGGAGTCCCCCTTGATGTAGACGATGCGGTAATCGGGATGCTGGCGGTGGACCTCATGGGCGATGGCATACATAAGGTGAGTTTTGCCCAAGCCGGATTCCCCCCAGATAAAAAGGGGATTGTAACCCACGCCGGGGGCCTCGGCCACCGCCCGGGCGGCGGCGTGAGCGAACTTGTTGGAGGAGCCTACCACAAAGCGGTCAAAGGTATAGTCCTCACTGCCGGGCAAAAAGCCGTTCATTTTAGGCTCGGGTC
>CAZHWK010000409.1:0-1547 GCA_964536405.1 uncultured Oscillospiraceae bacterium | reverse complement strand
CACAATGGTGGCGAAGTTGTCATCGGTGAGGATCATGTCCGAGGCGCCCTTGGCCACATCGGTGCCCCCCTCCCCCATGGCGCAGCCGATGTCGGCGGCCTTGAGGGCGGGGGCGTCGTTGACCCCGTCCCCGGTCATGGAGACGATTTTGCCCCGCTTCTGCCAGGCCGACACGATGCGCAGCTTATGTTCGGGGGAAACCCGTGCGTAAACGGCAATATCACCCACTGCCTGCTCCAGCTCGGCATCGCTCATCTCCTCCAGCTCGGCGCCAGTGATGGCACGGCGGCCTTCATCCAGAATGCCCAGCTCCGAGGCGATGGCCGAGGCGGTAATTTTGTGGTCGCCGGTAATCATAACGGGCAAAATCCCGGCACGGCGGCACTCGGTCACCGCCTGCTTGGCCTCGGCCCGGGGCGGGTCAATCATGCCCACCAGACCGAGGAAGGTAAGGCCCGACTCGGTGCCCGCCACGTCGGAGGTGTCCACATCCTCCACATCCTTGTAGCCGAAGGCCAGCACACGCAGGGCACGCTTGCCCATATTCAGGTTGGCCTGTTCGGCATCCTGGAAGGATTGGGCGGCTGTGACCTGCCCCTTTTGCAGGCGGGAGGTGCATCGGCCCATCAGAATGTCGGGTGCGCCCTTGACCAGCACCCGCTTTTTCCCGTTTTCCAGGTCCAAAACCACGGTGGACAGCTTCCGGTCCGAGTCAAAGGGGATTTCCCCTGCCCGCTTCCGGGCCTTCACATCTGCGGAGGTGCAGACCTGTTCCTTGACCAGATAGTCCAGCAGAGCGGTCTCGGTGGGGTCGCCCACAAAGCCCTGCTCTCCGGCCTGACTGTCGTTGCAGTGCAGCATGACCTCATAAAGTCCCTGGGGCTCCTCGCCGTCGGTCCAGACCTCCTGGACGGTCATGCGGTTTAAAGTGAGGGTGCCGGTTTTGTCCGAGCAGATAATGTGGGTGGAGCCCAGAGTTTCCACGGCGGGCAGGCGGCGGATGATGGCCCCACGGTCGGCCATGCGGCCCATGCCCATAGCCAGCACCACGGTGACCACGGCCACCATGCCCTCGGGAATGGCGGCCACCGCCAGGGAAACGGCGGTGAGGAAGGACTCGCTGGCCGGGATGCTGCGCAGCAGGTCGGCCACAAAGATGACGGCGGCAATGCCAAGCACCAGCCAGGACAGCTTGTTGGACAGCTGATTGAGCTGCTTTTGCAGGGGGGTGACCTCCTGCTCGGCACTGGCCAATTGCTGGGCGATTTTACCCATCTCGGTGTCCATCCCGGTGGCCACTACAAGCCCCGTGCCCCGGCCATAGGTGACGGCGGTGCCCAGAAAGGCCAGGTTCACCCGGTCGCCCAGACCGGCCTTCTCGTCGGGCAGAGCCTGTGCACTTTTTTCCACAGGGACCGACTCGCCGGTGAGGGCGGACTCCTCGGCCTTTAAGGAGGCCGCTTCCAGCAGGCGCAGGTCGGCGGGGATAAAGTCCCCGGCCTCGAGCACCACCACGTCACCCACAACCAGCTCCTCAGCGGGTAGCT
>CAZHWK010000408.1:0-1550 GCA_964536405.1 uncultured Oscillospiraceae bacterium | reverse complement strand
TACTAAAACAGTATGTGATTATAAAAAACCGGGAGATTACAGAAGAAATGAAAATCGGATTTGATAATGAAAAATACCTAACCATGCAGTCAGAACACATCAAACAGCGTATTGGGGAATTCGGAGACAAGCTGTATCTGGAATTTGGAGGAAAGCTTTTTGACGACTACCACGCCTCCAGGGTTCTGCCCGGCTTTGCACCGGACAGCAAGCTTCGTATGCTCCTTCAAATGGCTGACCAGGCCGAAATCCTCATTGCCATCAACGCGGCTGACATTGAAAAGAACAAGGTCCGCCACGACCTGGGCATCACTTACGACGAGGATGTACTTCGCCTGATTCAGGAGTTCCGTGACAAGGGCCTCTATGTGGGAAGCGTTGTCATCACCCAGTACAGCGGCCAGAGCGGCGCCGACCAGTTCAAAACCAAGCTGGAGCACCGTGACATTAAAGTTTACCGCCATTACTGTATCGAAGGCTACCCCAGCAATGTGCCCCTCATTGTCAGCGACGAAGGCTACGGCAAGAACGATTACATTGAGACCACCCGTCCACTGGTAATCATCACGGCCCCGGGTCCGGGCAGCGGCAAGATGGCCACCTGTCTCTCCCAGCTGTACCATGAGAACAAACGCGGCATCAAGGCCGGCTACGCCAAATTCGAGACCTTCCCCATCTGGAATCTTCCTTTAAAGCATCCGGTGAACCTGGCCTACGAGGCAGCCACCGCTGATTTAAACGATGTGAATATGATAGACCCCTACCACCTGGAAGCCTACGGCATAACCACGGTGAACTACAACCGGGACGTGGACATTTTCCCTGTATTAAACGCCATCTTTGAAGGCATATACGGAGAAAGCCCCTACAAATCTCCCACAGACATGGGTGTGAACATGGCCGGCTTCTGCATCATGGACGACGAAGCCTGCTGCGAGGCATCAAAACAGGAAATCATCCGCCGCTACTACCACGCCCTCAACCGTCTGGCCAAGGAGGAAGGGACTTCCGACGAAGTTTATAAAATCAACCTTTTAATGAATAAGGCAAAAATTGACTCCGCCATGCGCGCGGTTATTGCGCCCTGTCTGGAGCGGGCCAAGGTATCCGGCGGTCCGGCAGCGGCTATGGAATTAAATGACGGCACCATTGTCACAGGCAAGACCAGCAGCCTGTTGGGAGCCTCTGCCGCCCTCCTGTTAAACGCCATTAAGGTCCTGGGAGACATCCCCCACAATATACACCTTATTGCTCCGTCCGCTATTGAGCCCATCCAGACCCTAAAGACCCAATACATGGGAAGCAAGAACCCCCGCCTCCACACCGACGAGGTACTCACCGCCCTGAGCATGAGCGCGGCCACCGACCAAACCGCCAAAAAAGCTCTGGCCCAGCTTCCCAAGCTCCGCGGCTGCCAGGTCCACACCTCTGTGATGCTGTCCGATGTGGACATCAAGGTATTCAACAAACTGGGCGTGCAGCTCACTTCCGAGCCGGTATATGAGCATAAGAAGCTATATCACTGATGATCCCGCTGCCGGCAGCCGCCC
>CAZHWK010000407.1:0-1554 GCA_964536405.1 uncultured Oscillospiraceae bacterium | reverse complement strand
CGGTAATGGGCTTATCGGGGAAAATCTTAATCCAAACCTTACCGCCACGCTTGGTGTAGCGGGTCATGGCGATACGGGCGGCCTCAATCTGGTTGCTGGTAATCCAGCAGGGCTCGGTGGCCTGCAGGCCCCATTCACCGTAGGTCACGGTGTTGCCACGGCTGGCCTTACCGGTGAGGCGGCCACGGTGAACACGGCGATATTTAACTCTCTTAGGCAGCAGCATTACTGGGCGCCTCCTTCCTTAGCAGTGGGTGCGGCGGGAGCCGCAGCGCGGGGAGCAGCAGGACGGTTGTTAAAGCCACCCTGAGGACGATTGTTGTTGTAGCCACCCTGGCCGGCAGGACGCTGGCCGCCGAAGCCGCCGGGCTTCCGGTCGCCAAAGCCACCGGGCTTACGGTCACCGAAGCCGGGCTTCCGATCGCCGAACTTGCGGTCGCCACGGTCACGACGAGGACGCTCGGGGCGCTCCTTGAAGTTCTTGGCATCCAGAGTACGGGGGGTGGTACGCAGGGTCTGGGTGAGAACCTCACCCTTATAAATCCACACCTTCACGCCGATACGGCCATAGGTGGTGGCAGCCTCTGCAAAGCCGTAGTCGATGTCGGCACGGATGGTCTGCAGGGGGATGGTGCCGTCATGATAGTGCTCAGTACCGGCAATTTCACGACCGCCGAGACGGCCGGAACAGCAGGTCTTGATACCCAGGGCACCGGCACGCATAGCACGGCCCATGGAGTTCTTCATGGCACGGCGGTGGCTGGTACGCTTCTCCAGCTGGGCGGCGATGTTCTCGGCCACCAGCTGAGCATCCATATCGGGGTTACGCACCTCGACAACCTTCAGGTCAACGGGCTTGCCAATCATCTTGGCAACCTCAGCCTGGTAGCGCTCAATGTCAGCGCCACCCTTGCCGATGACCACGCCGGGACGGCCGCAGTGCACATACACACGGACCTTGGCGTTGTCACGCTCAATCTCAATCTTGGGGATACCGGCGCCGTAGAGGGTCTTCTTCAGGTAGTCCCGAATCTTCTTGTCCTCCACCAGCAGGTCGCCAACCTTCTCGTTCTTGGCGTACCAGCGGGAGTCCCAGTCTTTAATGACACCCACGCGAAGACCGTGGGGATTCACTTTCTGTCCCATTGTTTTCCTCCTCCCTTAGCGCTCTTTCACGACGATGGTGACGTGAGAGGTCCGCTTGTTAATCCGATTGGCACGGCCCTGGGCCCGGGGCATGATGCGCTTAATGATGGGGCCGGGGGTGGCAAAGGTCTCGGACACATACAGCTTCTCAGGGTCCATGCCGTGATTGTTTTCCGCATTGGCTGCGGCGCTCTTCAGGAGCTTCAGAAGGGGCTCGGAAGCCGCCTTGGGGGTGGTCAGCAGGATGGAGGTGGCCTGGGCCACGCTCTTCCCACGGATCAAATCGCACACAATCCCAACTTTACGGGGAGAGATGCGGATATAGCGCAGAAATGCTTTTGCTTCCATCTTTTTCTCTCCTCCTTACTTACCGGTCTTGGAGCCCGCGTGGCCGCGGAAGGTACGGGT
>CAZHWK010000406.1:0-1566 GCA_964536405.1 uncultured Oscillospiraceae bacterium | reverse complement strand
ACGAGGAAATCCTCCACGACATTGAAAAGCG
This sequence comes from uncultured Oscillospiraceae bacterium, assembly GCA_964536405.1. GTDB lineage: Bacteria > Bacillota > Clostridia > Oscillospirales > Oscillospiraceae > JAHHSE01. Next base: position 1,535 of record CAZHWK010000406.1, on the reverse strand, counting down.
TGCCGCCGAGAAGGAGAAGGGGGACAAGGGCGTGGGCGGCTCGGCCCCCGATGGGGTGAGCGACGACTACGACGAATTGCTCCCCGCTGCCATCGAAGTAGTGCTGGAGCTGGGGCAGGCCAGTGTGTCCATGCTCCAGCGGCGGCTCAAGCTTGGCTATGGCCGGGCGGCCCGCCTGGTGGACCAGATGGAGGAAAAAGGGGTGGTGGGCCCCTTCGAGGGCTCCAAGCCCCGTCAGCTTTTGATCACCAAGGAGCAGTGGCAGGAAATGCAGTATAAGCAAAACATGGTGGACACGGTGCCCGAGCCTGCCTTCTCCGAGCCTGTTCCCGAGGAACTGGACTTTGAGGGGGATGCCTTTCCCCAAAGCAGGGACGTGCCCTTTGATTTAAATGACTGATGGGAGAATGACATGATATTGGAAACAGAGCGGCTTCTGCTGCGTTCCTGGGAAGGGAGTGACGCCGAAAGCCTGTATGCTCTTGCCAAGGACCCCCAGGTGGGACCCATTGCGGGCTGGCCCGTCCACACCGATGTGGAGAACAGCCGGGACATCATTCGGACGGTGCTTTCGGCCGATTTGACCTATGCCGTGGTGCTCAAGGCCGAGGACAGAGCCATTGGAAGCATTGGCCTGATACCGAATGGGCACAGTGATTTGACCGGGGGAGAGGACGAAGCCGAGCTGGGATACTGGGTTGGGGTTCCCTATTGGGGACAGGGCCTTATTCCGGAGGCCTCCAAGGTGCTGATAGAGTATGCCTTTGAGGAGCTGGGCATGAACCGCCTGTGGTGCGGATACTATGAAGGCAATGAAAAATCCCGGCGGGTGCAGGAAAAACTGGGCTTTCGTTACCACCATACCGAGGAACAGGTGCCCTGTCCACTGATGAATGAGGAGAGAACCCTCCATGCCAGCTGTATGGAGAAGGAGCAGTGGATGGGCCGGTGAGCCCTGCGAGAAACAGAACAAAACCCCCACGGCAACAGCCGTGGGGGTTTTTGCAGGTCAGATACAAAAATGAGGGCCTAAAAAATGAGGGCCTAAAAGTGCATTTCAAAGTAATACCAGTTCTGAGCCAGCTTTTCCAAATAGCAGGAGTTGTCGCCGCCGGGTTCCTCCCAGCGCAGTCCGTCCTGATAAGGGGTAAAGGTCAGGGTACTGCCTTGAAACCCTCTGGGGAGGTCATCGGCCGAGTAATAAAAGCCGTAATAATCGGTGCTTGCCCCAAAGCCTTTGGTTTGGCAAGTGAAGTCAACCTGGACACTATTCCATAGACGCACATCGGAAATGCTGTCCAGTGAAACGGGAGTGTCACCTCCGCTAAGAAGTATGGCTTCTGCGGTGGAACGATAGACTTCAACGTCCTTCTCCCATTGGCGGATAATCCGTGATTTAGGGTTCTGCAAAAGAGAAAATAGGCCCACAGCCACAAAGATGGCAATCACTCCAGCCGACAGCCCAAGGATTTTTACCGTTCTTTTCATTGCCATTCCCTCCATGCATATCAACGGTGCACCAATCAGCACCAATC
>CAZHWK010000405.1:0-1572 GCA_964536405.1 uncultured Oscillospiraceae bacterium | reverse complement strand
GCCTCCAGCACATTGGACAGGATGGTTCCATAACTCACCAGGGTAAGGTCCTTCCCCTCCCGCAGAAGTACCGAAGGGATATCGCCGTGATCCTCCGTATAGGATAACTCTCCTCCTCTTGGGTAGCGGATGGCCACCGGGCCACGTGAATGGGAGAGGGCCGACTTCAGCATGGTACGAAGTTCCGCAAAGCTGGAGGGTGCCCAAACCGACATGCCGGGAATAGTGGACAAAAAGCCAACGTCATACAGGCCGTGGTGGGTTTCCCCATCATCTCCCACAAGGCCGGCCCTGTCCACCCCGAACACCACAGGCAACCCTTGAATGGCCACGTCATGCAGCAGCATATCGTAGCCACGCTGTAAGAAGGTGGAATAGACCGCAAACACAGGGCGGGCACCCTGCTTGGCCATTCCAGCTGCCATAGAAACAGCATGCCCCTCCGCAATACCAACGTCGAAACAACGTGAAGGAAAACGTTCCGAAAATTCCTCCAGTCCGGTTCCCGGTATCATGGCCGCAGAAATAGCACAAATACGAGGGTCTTTTTCGGCCAGCTCACACAGGGTAGCACCGAAAATCGAGGAAAAGTTCTGTGCCCCGGGGTTCACGGGCTGGCCGGTCTGCACCACAAACTTTCCAACCCCATGAAAGGCGTTTGGATTGCGCTCGGCCGGCTCGTATCCTTTGCCCTTCATAGTCTTAACGTGCAAAACCACCGGACCGGAGATATTTTCTTTCACATAGCACAACAGCCGGGTAAGGGCGGCCACATCATGGCCGTCCACCGGCCCCATATAGGTAAATCCCATATCCTCAAACAAGCTGCAAGGTAGCAGGGTTTCCTTCACCGCTTTTTTAATGTTGTGGGTAACCCGATAAATTCCGCTCCCGCCGGGCAGTACCCGCATCAGTTTGCGGTAGCCCTGTTTGAAGCGCAGATATTGAGGTTTCAGCCGCTGGCGTGCCAAATGCTCTGCCACGCCGCCCACGTTGGCCGTGATGGACATCCCATTGTCATTTAGAATGACCAGCATGGGTTCTCCGCTCTGCCCGGCATTAGAGAGCCCTTCGTAGGCAAGTCCTCCGGTGAGGGCACCGTCCCCCAGAAGGGCCATTACATGGTAATGCTCCCCCAGCATAGTTCTGGCCCGAGCCATTCCCAACGCCACCGACACCGAATTGGATGCATGGCCTGCCACAAAGGCATCTTGGACACTCTCTCCGGGTTTTGGAAAACCGGACAGACCGCCAAAGGTCCGAAGGGTATCCATAGCATCCCCCCGGCCAGACAAAATCTTGTGGGTATAGCACTGATGGCCCACATCGAAGACAAGCCTGTCCTCTTGAAAATCAAAGACCCGATGGAGTGCAACCGTCAATTCCACCATCCCTAAATTGGAGGCCAGATGTCCTCCGGTTTTGGAAATGTCGTCCACAAGCTTGACCCGCAGGCGGCGGCAGAGCTGCTCAGCCTCCAGGTCATCCACAGTATTCAATTGTGGCAGAGTTAAAACCACGGCAGTTCCTTCTTATCCCCAAAGATTGCCCCCCACCAAACCAACGGCAATG
>CAZHWK010000404.1:0-1598 GCA_964536405.1 uncultured Oscillospiraceae bacterium | reverse complement strand
TGACAATCCCCAGCTTCGGGCAGTGTCCCCACTGCCGGGCGGCGGGCGAGCTGGTGGCCGAAAGCAAAGCCCTGCCCCTCGACCCCGATTCCTATCAGGACACATAAGCATCTGTTTCCCCGGCGGCCCATCGCCGCCGGGGAACTTTTTTCAGGAGGATTTTACATGGCAAAGATTATCGCAAAAAGCCGCCTAAACCCAACCGTCACCCAGCTGGTGGTATCGGCCCCCCTGATGGCCCGCAAGGCCCTGCCCGGCCAGTTCATCATTCTTCGCATGGATGAACAGGGGGAGCGCATCCCCCTGACCATTGCCGACTATGACCGTGAGGCGGGAACCGTCACCATCATCTTCCAGAAGGTCGGTCTGACCACCGAGCTGCTGGACCGCTTGGAGCCGGGGGACGACATTCTCAACTTTGTCGGCCCTCTGGGCCGTCCCACCGAGTTGGAGCAGGTCAAGCGGGTGGCCGTTATCGGCGGCGGGGTTGGCTGTGCCATCGCCTACCCCCAGGCCAAGTATCTGCATGAGCAGGGGGTGGCCGTGGATGTTATCGCTGGGTTCCGCTCCAAGGACATCGTCATTCTGGAGGATGCCTTCCAGGCCGTCAGCGACCGCTTCTTTCTGACCACCGACGACGGCTCCTATGGGGAAAAGGGCCTGGTCACCAAAAAACTTCAATCCCTCCTTGACGCAGGGACCCACTATGACACCGTTATCGCCATCGGCCCCATCCCCATGATGAAGTTCGTCTGCAAAACCACCCAGCCCTACGGTATTCACACTCTGGTCAGCCTGAACCCCATCATGATCGACGGCACGGGGATGTGCGGCGGCTGCCGGGTCACCGTGGGCGGTCAAATCAAGTTTGCCTGCGTGGACGGCCCGGATTTTGACGGCCATCAGGTGGATTTTGACGAGCTGATGCAGCGCAACTCGGCCTATAAAGCCACGGAAGCCCAGCTCAGAACGGCCCACACCTGCCGTCTGATGGCAAAGGAGGTAGAGTAACTATGGCCAATTTAAGTCCCAATAAGGTGGCTATGCCCGAGCAGCAACCCCAAATCCGCAACCGAAACTTCAAAGAGGTTTCCCTTGGCTACACCCCCGAAATGGCCATGGAGGAGGCCGGCCGCTGCCTGCAATGCAAAAACCCGGTCTGTGTCTGCGGCTGCCCTGTGAGCATCCACATCCCCGAATTTATCGCCCAGGTGGCAAACGGGAACTTCAAGGCCGCCTATGACATCATCCACCAGACCAACTCCCTCCCCGCTATCTCGGGCCGTGTCTGCCCCCAGGAGAGCCAGTGCGAACAGCGCTGTGTCCGGGGCAAGAAAGGCGAGCCGGTGGCCATTGGCCGCCTGGAACGGTTTGTGGCCGACTGGCACCGTGAGCATGTGGCCGAAAAGGCCCCCAACCCCCAGCCCAACGGCATCAAGGTGGCCGTGGTAGGCTCCGGTCCGGCCGGTCTTTCCTGCGCCGGGGATTTGAGCAAGCTTGGCTACAGCGTCACCATCTTTGAGGCCTTCCACACCCCCGGCGGGGTGCTGGTCTATGGCATCCCCCAATTCCGTCTGCCCAAAGAAATTGTGCAGGAT
>CAZHWK010000403.1:0-1603 GCA_964536405.1 uncultured Oscillospiraceae bacterium | reverse complement strand
GTCCTTAAAGGCACCGTCGCCGTAGACCATGACCTCCACATGCTTGCCGGTCTTTTCCAGCAGGCGGGCCTGAATGGCCTCTACCAAATCCTGGCAGTCACGGGGGAATAGCTTCACGGTGTCCTCGGTGGACTTGTTGGAGCCCAGCAGGCCGTATTTCTCGTTGCAGCCCGAGCCGTCAATGGGGGCGGTCATAATGTCGTCCAGGGTGAGGGCAACCTCGGCTCCGGCGGCCAGCAGAAGCCGCTTGGTGCGCTGGCGGGTGTGAATGTCGCAGGAGAGAACCTTTTTGGTGCGGGTCAACACAGCACGGGGGTCGTTGGCGAAGATAATCTCCACCTCGGCCCCGGCCTCCCGAATGAGGTTCTCGTAATACTCCACATAGTCCACGCCGGTGAAGGGGTGCTTCTCATGGCCAAAGTGGCGGCGATAGTCCTCCAGGGTGAGGACGTCCTTATAGGGGTCCAGTCCGGCCTCGTCCACGGCATCCAGACTGACCAGGTGATTGCCCACCTCGTCCGAGGGGTAGGACAGCATCAAAACAACCTTCTTACAGCCCTTGGCGATGCCCCGCAGGCAGATGGCAAAGCGGTTGCGGGACAGGATGGGGAAAATCACACCAACGGTTTCGCCGCCCAGCTTGGCCTTCACGTCGGCGGCAATGGCGTCCACCGAGGCGTAGTTGCCCTGGGAACGGGCCACAATGGCCTCGGTAATGGCGACTACATCCCGGTCACCGATGGCAAACCCGGCATCCGCCGAGGCGTCCAGCACCGAGCTGGTAACAATGTCAACCAGGTCATCCCCGGCACGAATAATGGGCGCACGAATTCCTCTGGATACCGTTCCGACCATGCGGCTCATGGCAATCAACTCCGATTTTATCATGAAATATGTGCCTCGCCGGGTTTGCCCGGAAGAACACGGCTAACATTATACATGAAAAATGCCGGGTTGTAAAGGCCGTAGGGGTTAACTCCCTTTTCTGATAGTTGCTGCCAATAAAAACTCCGTCCATTTTAGGAAGGTTTTCTTGCGTACAAGTTGATAGTTTGTTAAAATGGAAAGGAAAAATCAGGAACTTCTTGGTGTGTCTTAGGCGGATAAGACGCAGGCTGACAAATCGGGAATGCGAGGTGAAACTATGAATCAAAACAATGAATTTATCTACTGGAAAAAACCTTGGCATAGGTGGATGGTATTAGGTGCAGTTGTGTTACAAGCGATAGCACTATATTTAAAAATTCAAGATTTTCAGCAGATTAGTAGACCTGAAATTAGAAATCAAATTTTTAGTCAGGTCGAATGGGAAACCTATGTTGCCGACCAACATTTTCAATATGCCTTGAGCATTATGATGATATGTGTTTTTCTTTATAGTTTTATCATTGGATTCTTTGTCCACAGTAAAAAAACGTTGGATGTTTCCATGAGCATACTATGGATTATTGTTACTTTACTTTGGGGTATCGTTGGCTTTGTTATTCCAGTATTTGGCGATAAAACAAATATGACAATTTGGCTTTTTATTTTACTTATTTCATTTGATGCAACGATATTTTCAATTAGAGGAAGTGGGAGATTATGAGCATTTTGTAGAGGT
>CAZHWK010000402.1:0-1616 GCA_964536405.1 uncultured Oscillospiraceae bacterium | reverse complement strand
CCCGCCTGTACGATGACCGCACCCACATCTCCTCCATCGTCCAGGCTCCGGTTGACCGGCCGGTCTGTGTGGCCGCTATGGTGGCCGAGGCACCCCGCCTGTCCCGCATCCGAAAGGGCCTTGATTTGGTCAAGGTTCGGGCGGTGGACCACAGTGGGAGCATGGAGCTGACCTTCTTTAACCAAAGCTATGTGAAGGATGCCCTCCGCCCGGGCAACACCTATGTATTTTATGGCCCGGTTGAGGGGACAGGCCCCCGGAAAAGGATGACCAACCCGGTCTTTGAGTCCGAGGGGGCGGCCCGGTTCACCGGACGGATTATGCCTGTCTATCCCCTCACCGCCGGGATTTCCAACAACCTGCTGGCCGGACTGGCCCAGCGGGCGGTGGAAGGCTGCGCCCATCAGGTGCAGGAGGTTCTGCCCCCCACCATCCGCCGGGAACAGGGACTGGCCTCCAAGGCTTTCTCTGTGCAAAACATCCACTTCCCCACCAACTGGGAGGATTTGGCCGCCGCCAGGAAACGGCTTTGCTTTGAGGAATTTTTCCTCTTCTCCACCGGGCTGGCCCTCCTGCGCCAACGGCGGGGGGAGGCCGTGGGGCGGGCCATTCCGTTTCGCCCCATGGAGGATTTCACCGCCCTTCTGCCCTTCTCCCCCACAGGGGCACAGAGGCAGGCCATGAACGAGGTAGGGTGGGACATGGCCTCGAGCCGACCCATGAACCGGCTCATTCAAGGTGACGTTGGCTCGGGCAAGACGGTGATTGCCGCTTACGGCGGCTGGCTGGCTGCCCAAAGCGGATGCCAGGCCGCCCTGATGGCCCCCACCGAAATTCTGGCCGAGCAGCATTTTCGCACCCTCACCACCCTGCTTTCCCCCGCAGGGGTCCGGGTGGGCCTTCTGACCGGAAGCATGAAGGCGGCTGAAAAAAAGGCTGTGAAAGCCGCCCTAGCCGCCGGGGAACTTGACTTTATCGTGGGCACCCACTCCTTGCTCACCGCCGGGGTGGAATTTGCCCGGCTGGCCCTGGTGGTGGCCGACGAACAGCACCGCTTTGGGGTCAATCAGCGGGCCACCCTCTCGGGCAAGGCCGACGTAACCCCCCATGTGCTGGTCATGTCGGCCACCCCCATCCCCAGAACTTTGGCCCTTATCCTCTATGGGGATTTGGAGGTCACGGTGCTGGATGAGCTTCCCCCCGGCCGCACCCCCATCTCCACCTACCTGGTGGGGGAGGACAAGCGGGCCAGGATGATGAACTTCGTCCGTGCCCAGGTGGAGGAGGGGCGGCAGGCCTATATCGTCTGCCCCATGGTCAGCGAGGGGGAGGACGAAGGCACCACCGCCGAGCTGAAGGCGGCCACCGCCTGTGCCCAACAGCTTCAAAATAACGTCTTTCCCGATTTGCGGGTAGGCCTCATCCACGGCAAGCTCAAGGGCAAGGAAAAGGAGGCCGTCATGACCGCCTTTTCCTCGGGTGAGGTAGAGATCCTGGTATCCACCACCGTCATTGAGGTGGGGGTGGATGTGCCCAACGCCAGCCTTATTATCATCGAAAATGCCGAGCGGTTCGGCCTGTCCCAGCTGCATCAGCTGCGGGGCCGGGTGGGCCGG
>CAZHWK010000401.1:0-1620 GCA_964536405.1 uncultured Oscillospiraceae bacterium | reverse complement strand
CAATGATGTCCTTGTAATTCTTGGTGATGTCATTTTGAATGTCGATAACGACCAATGCTTTGTTTTTCACCATAAGTCCTCCCCAAATTTTGATTCATCTGTCAGGCGCAAAATGCGTTTCCCCTGGGGCCATATCTGAATCCCCAACCGTGGGGCGGGACGCCCCACATGCATACAATGGACTTCGTCCAATTCAAAAATCTCGGGTAAATCATACCATGATTTTTGACATAGAAAAAGACCTAACTTCCATGAAGGAAGTTAGGTCTTTTTGGCGGAGAGAGAGGGATTTGAACCCTCGGTACGCTATTAACGTACACACGATTTCCAATCGTGCGCCTTCGACCACTCAGCCATCTCTCCAGATGTGTGTCGAATGTTTTGTCTGTATCAGTCGCAGACGAAAGCCGCAAGAGATATTATAGCAAGTTTTCGAAAATAGTCAAGAGGAAATTTTAAAAAAATCGGAAAACTGTTCCATGGTAAGATTTACGCCTTGAAAGAAGGTTTGGAATAAGCTAGGATTTGGTTACAAAAAGTTACAAAGGATGTGGATCTATGAAGCGAACAATCATAGCCTTGGGATTGGGATTCTCCCTGCTGACAGGCACCGCTTTTTCCGCCCAGCTCCCCCCTCTACAAGTAGATGGCAAAGCTGTTTCTGCCGTCCGGCAGGTGGAAAACGGTACCACCTATATTTCCCTTCGAGCCGTGGCTCAGGCTTTGGATTCCCAAGTTTCGGTATACTGGGAAAATGGCGGTGCCCAGGCAGAAGGGCCAAACCTCACCCTTCGGGCCCAACCCGGGCAGCAGTTTTTAAGCGTAAACGGCAGATGTCTTTACATACCAGGTAATGTTCGCCTTTCTGACGGCCATACCTTGGTTCCTGTCCGGGTACTGGCCGATGCGTTCGGGGCTCAAGTGGAATGGAACAGCAAGACCGGCCAGGTATCGGTCACCTCCGGCGGAGAAATTCCAAAGGCTGACTATTCCCAAGACCAGCTTTACTGGCTTTCCCGCATTATTTCTGCCGAAAGTCGGGGCGAGCCCCTGCAAGGGCAGATTGCAGTTGGAAATGTTGTGTTGAACCGGGTGAAGGACAAGGACTTCCCCAACACTGTTTACGGCGTCATTTTCGATGACCGTTGGGGCGGGCAATTTGAACCTGTTCGTAATGGCACCATTTATGCTGACCCTGCACAAAGCAGTGTAACGGCAGCCAAGCTCTGCCTGGAAGGAGCCTCTGTTGTTGGGCACAGCCTGTACTTTTTGGACCCGGTGAAAGCTGGAAATCTGTGGACCACCGTAAATCGTCCTTACATCACCACCATTGGCGTCCACGATTTTTACGGTTAAATTTTTCTATTTCCAGTTGACATTCCGAACAGAGTATGGTATTCTGTCTATCGCATCTGATGTGAAGCCGGACACGGAGAGATGTCCGAGTGGTTTAAGGAGCCGGTCTTGAAAACCGGTGACTCCGAAAGGAGCCGTGGGTTCGAATCCCACTCTCTCCGCCACCTTCTTCTGATGCAGATAACTTTATACGATATTTTGTTCGGAATTTGGAGAAGTACCCAAGTGGCCGAAGGGGCTCCCCTGCTAAGGGAGTAGTACGGG
>CAZHWK010000400.1:0-1620 GCA_964536405.1 uncultured Oscillospiraceae bacterium | reverse complement strand
CACCGACCCCTCGGTAGCCATAACCTCCTCGGCGGTGCCGGCGGCCACCACATGGCCCCCGTGAATACCCGCTCCGGGGCCAATGTCCACAATATAATCGGCAGCCCGCATGGTGTCCTCGTCGTGTTCCACCACCAGAAGGGTGTTGCCCAAATCTCGCAGCCGCTTCATGGTGGCCAGCAGCATATCGTTGTCCCGCTGGTGCAGGCCGATGGAGGGTTCGTCCAGAATATAGAGTACCCCCATGAGGGATGAGCCGATTTGGGTGGCCAGACGGATACGCTGGCTCTCCCCGCCGGACAGGGTTCCGGCCTGGCGGGAGAGGGTCAGATATTGCAGGCCCACCGAGTTCAAAAAGCCCAGCCGTTCCCGGATTTCCTTGATAATCCGCTCGGCAATCATCCACTGGGTGGGGGTAAAATTCAGGGTATCCAGGAAGGAAAGGGCATCCACCACAGACTTTTCAGTAAAATCGTGGATGGAAATTCCCCCCACTGTGACGGCCAGCGTTTCCTTCCGAAGCCGTTTGCCCCCGCAGTCGGGACAAGGCCGCTCGGACATATATTCCTCCAGCTCCCGGCGCATGGAATCGGACTGGGTTTCCTTGTACCGGCGTTCCAGGTTGTTCACAATCCCCTCAAAGGGCTGATTGAGCACCCCCTTGCCATTTTCCCGCTCATAGGTCAGCTTGAGTTTCTCCCCCTTGGTACCGTAGAGGATAATGTCCAGCACGGCGGGGGGCAGCTGCTCCACCGGGGTGGACAGCTTGAAGCCGTACCGCTTGGCCAGGGCGTCAAAGTACATCCGGGAAATGCCGTCCCCCTTGATGTTGTTCCACCCCGAGGCCGTAATGGCCCCATCCAGAATGGACAGGCCGGGGTTGGGAATGAGCAGGCTGGGGTCCACCTTGAGCTGGGAGCCAAGTCCGGTACAGGTGGGGCAGGCCCCATAGGGGTTGTTGAAGGAGAACATCCGGGGGGTCAGCTCCTCAATGGAGATACCGCAGTCCTCGCAGGCGTAGTTCTGGGAGAAGAGGATGTCCCTGTCCTCCCCCACGATGTTGATAATGACAATTCCCCCGGCCAGGCTGGCCGCCGTTTCCACACTGTCGGTAAGGCGGCGCACCACATCCTCCTTGATGACCAGGCGGTCCACCACCACCTCCACATCGTGCTTTTTGTTCTTTTCCAGCTTGATGTCCTCGGTCAGCTCATACAGGGAGCCATCCACCCGCACCCGGACATAGCCCGACTTCCGGGCATCCTCAAAGACCTTCTGATACTCCCCCTTCCGGGCACGCACCACCGGGGCCAACACCTGAATACGGGTGGCCTCGGGCAGCTTCATCACCTGGTCGATAATCTGATCGATGGTCTGCTGCTGAATTTCCTTGCCGCAGATGGGGCAGTGGGGGGTTCCCACCCGGGCCCATAAAAGGCGCAGATAGTCATAAATTTCGGTGACCGTTCCCACGGTGGACCGGGGGTTTTTGGAGGTGGTCTTCTGGTCGATGGAAATGGCGGGGGAAAGGCCGTCGATGTAGTCCACATCGGGCTTTTCCATCTGGCCCAGAAACATCCGGGCATAGGAGGACAAGCTCTCCACATAGCGGCGCTGTCC
>CAZHWK010000399.1:0-1624 GCA_964536405.1 uncultured Oscillospiraceae bacterium | reverse complement strand
GGGGGCGGAAAGGGATTTGGCAAAGGCAAAAAATCCGGTTTGGAGAAGCAGGAGGTTCAGGCTGGTGGTTTTAAGGGCAACGCTTTTGCCACCCATGTTGGCCCCTGTGATGACAGTGGCCCCCTGCCCCAAGGTGAGGGAGATGGGGGTGAAGGTACGGCTGCGCTCGGTGAGGACGGCGGTGACCTCAGGGTGAACCATGTCCTCACCGGTAATCACCTCTCCCACGGCCACGGTGGGGCGGATGCAGTGGAACCGCCGGGCAAGCCGGGCCTTGGCCAGCAGGAAGTCCAGGTTACCCACTGCCTCCATGTTAGAGAGCAGGGTGGCCTTTTCGGCCAGCACCCGGGTGGTGAGGGTGCGCCGTACGGCCAGTTCGGCCTGGTCCTCCTGAATGGCCACCAGGCGGCGGCGGTCCAGAAGGGCCTCCCGCTCCTGGCCGGAAGCGGCACGAAGCTGCTTTTCTAGCTGGGCCTTTTCCCGGCGCAGGTCGGCCAGCTCGGCGGAATAGCTGTCCTCAATGGAGAAGGCGGGCAGGCGGCGGCCTGAGGGGTCAAGAAGGTCCAAAAGCTCGGTCTGGGGCTGAAAGACCACCTCCCGGAAGGGGGGCAGGGCGGCATACCGCTCCATCAGATGGCCCAGGGTGAGCAGGAAATACTTGATTTCAAAAAGCTCCACCTCGTCCATGGGGGCATCCTCGGGGCGGTTCAACGACCCTCGGGGGTCCCGGAAGGCGGAAAAGGCAACCCACATGGCACCCAGACCGGGATGGGCGTCCCAAATCAATTGCAGCCCGTCCCCCACGTTTTGCAGCTCGGTTTCCAGGGCGGCCCTGTCCTCGGGGCCGTACCACCGGGGAGAACGGGCCATGGCCCGGCCAAAGGGGGTCATGGGGGCCAGCTGGGCCAGAACCCAGGCATAGCCGCTGTCAGCTTTCAGGCGTTCGGAAATCGTCATGGCGTACACTCCTTCACGTTTACCACCGGCACCGGGACGGCATCCCGGAGGGCGGCGAGGAAATCCTCCTCATGGTAATGGTGACCGTAGGCCGACCAGGGGTTGGCAGCCACGGCGGCAATGTGAATGGTCCTGCGGATGAGGAAACGGCCCCCCCGGCGGAAGAAGGCTTCGGTGGAGGGGCGGTCGCAGAGAAAGTGGGTGGCGTCGGGGACGGCCAGGGTGAGGGGGAAGCCCCGACGGGACAGGGATTTGAGCAGGGGAGTGGTCACCCCGCCGTCCATCCACAACACGCAGTCCTGCCGGGGCAGGGCGGCCCAGTTGGGCAGGCCAGTGGGTTCCAGCTCCAGGGGAAGTGGGTCCCCGGCGGGGGTGAAGAGGGCGAAGCGGTCCTGCATGGTATCCAAAGCGGCGGCCAGCTTTCCGGCGGGGGTGGGCATGGCGAAAAGGGAGCAGACATGGGCGGTTTCGGCCACAGCCTTGTCCATCATGGGGTCAAGGGAGGCTCCCACGCAGAGGATGGCACAGCTTTCCTCCCCGGCCCCGGCCAGACTTTTTCGTCCGGCTGCCCCGTCAATCAGAACCCGCCGGGCACCCAGGTCAAAAAACTGCTGACACAGGGGGGCCAGCTGGGCTACGGATGAGGGGCCGGCCAGCTGGATGAAGC
>CAZHWK010000398.1:0-1633 GCA_964536405.1 uncultured Oscillospiraceae bacterium | reverse complement strand
TTTCTTTGGGCCGCCGTTTCTTTTTTGACAAGACAAAAAAGAAATGGTGGATGCCCGCCGGGGCACCCCCGGCACGTTTCCTCGCTGTCCACAGTACCCACAAGGGGTACGCCGTATCCGTAAGGCGACAAGCCGCCAACGGCTACGCAGACAGCGAAACATCCCATCCTGGCTGGGGACCTAAAGCGGCATTACAGTACCTTTCGGTACTGCTCCAGCTCCCTTTCGCTCCCCAGGACAAAATGCCCCGGTTCCAGCTCGGCCCAGAGGGGGGGATTGCTCTCACTATACTGGTGTACGCTTGGGTCATAGACCTTGAGAACCTTGGCCTTCTCAGCCCGTGGATCGGGCAGCGGAATGGCCGACAGAAGGGCCTGGGTATAGGGGTGCAGAGGGTGGGCGAAAAGCTGTTCGGTTTCGGCCAGCTCCACAATGTGCCCCTTGTGGATGACGGCGATGCGGTCGGTGATAAACCGCACCACGCTTAAATCATGGGCCACGAAGAGGTAGGTCAGCCCCCGCTCCTTCTGAAGGCTGGACAAAAGGTTCAGCACCTGGGCCCGGATGGACACATCCAGGGCCGAAATAGGCTCATCGGCAATGATGAAATCGGGGTTCATAATCAGGGCCCGGGCAATGCCGATACGCTGCCGCTGACCGCCGGAAAACTCATGGGGGAAGCGGCTGGCAAACTCGGGCAGAAGGCCCACGTCGGAAAGGGCCTGGGCCACCTTTTCCTGCCGCTGGGCCTGGGTGAAGTGCTGGGCACCGGAAAAAAGCCCCTCGGATACGATATAGTCCACCTTGGCCCGCTCATTCAGCGAGGCCATGGGGTCCTGAAAAATCATCTGAATTTGGCGGGTAATCTGGCGGTCCAGCTCGGGGGAGATTTTCCCGCTGATACGCTGGCCCTTATAGAGGATTTCCCCCCCGGTGGTGGGATTGACCCGGATGATGGCCCGGCCAATGGTGGTTTTACCCGAACCGGACTCCCCCACCAGGCCGAAGGTTTCCCCCTTATAAATCTGGAAGCTCACTTTGTCCACGGCGGTGAAGGGGTGACGCTTGGTGCCGAAGGTAACACTTAAATCTTTGACGTCCAGCAGGACTTCCTTCTTCTCACTCATGGCGGTTCACCCCCTGGTCACGAAGGACTTTGATATGCTCGGGCGGCTCCACCTTGGGGGAGCGGGGGTCCAGCAGCCAGGTGCGGGCCCGGTGGGTAGGGCTGACCTCAAAGTAGGGGGGCCGCTCCACAAAGTCAATGTTCAGTGCCTTGGGATTGCGGGGGGCGAAGGCGTCCCCACGGACCTCCTGGAAGAGGTTGGGGGGCGTGCCCTGGATGGAGTACAGCGGCTCCCCCTTGACCCCAAGCTGGGGCAGGGAGGAGAGCAGTGCCCAGGTATAGGGGTGCTTGGGGTCGTAAAAGACCTCCTCGCAGGTGCCGATTTCCACAATGTCCCCGGCGTACATGACGGCGATGCGGTCGGCCACGTTGGCCACCACGCCCAGGTCGTGGGTGATGTAGATGGTGGTCAGGTCCAGCTTTCTCTGGAGCTGCTTGATGAGCTCCAGGATCTGGGCCTGGATGGTCACGTCCAGGGCGGTGGTGGGCTCGTCGGCGATGAGCAGG
>CAZHWK010000397.1:0-1635 GCA_964536405.1 uncultured Oscillospiraceae bacterium | reverse complement strand
TTGCCCACAAGGGCAATCTTTCTTTCCATCGCCATGCTCCTTCAAATTAAGTATTTAAGATGTTTCCAATATACTTTATTCTTAGAAGCTTGTCAAGGTGCAGAGGATATTTAGGGGGCCACCTTTTCCAAAAAGGCAAAGACTGCGTTGTAATAGGTATCCGGGTCCATATCAGCGGCGTTGCCGTGCTCGGCCCCGGGGATAATCAGAAGGTCCTTTTCGGTAGAGGCCGCTTCATACAGGCGATAGACCATCTCCACCGGAACAAAGGTGTCCTGGTCGCCATGGATGAACATCATGGGCAGGGTGGTCTTTTTCACCTGGGACAGGGTATCGGCCTCTTTCAGGCTGTACCCCGCCCGGAGGTTGGTCAGCCAGTCTGCCACAGGCAGGATGGGGTATTCGGGCAGGCCGAAGCGGAACTCCAGCTGCTCCACAAACATCTCATAGGCCGAGGTATAGCCGCAGTCCTCCACCACCGCCTTGATGTTTCCGGGCAGGCTCTCCCCCGCCGTCATCATCACGGTGGCCCCGCCCATGGAGCGGCCGTAGAGGATGATTTCGGCCTCGGGATTTTCCGCCACAATGGCGTCAATCCAAAGCAGAATGTCCTCCTTGTCCAGCCAGCCCATGCCGATATAGCCCCCTTCGCTGCTGCCGTGGGCCCGCAGATCGGGGGTAAGCACATGATAGCCCTGCTCAAAAAAGCGGCGGGCGGGGCGGAGCATGTCCTCGTGGTTGGAGGTATAGCCGTGAACCGCAATGACCCACCTATTGGTAGGCTCACGTTGCAGGTACTGCTTGCCGTACAGCTTCAGGCCATCGCCGCTGGTGATATGCTCCTCCCGGATGGTGACCTCCTTCAGCCACTCTTCCACCAGCGCATTTTCCCGCTTTTTATTCTCCTGCTCCTGGGCCGTGCCGGTATTTTGCGGGGCACGGGTATCGGCCGCCAGCTCCTCCTGGCTTTTGGGCACCAGAGCATAGTCCACAAAGTAGTTGCCCGCAAAGAGCAGCAGTCCAAGTACGGCCGCCAGTAAAACAGCCACTACACTTCCGATGATGATTCCTTTTTTCTTTGTTCTTGTTGTCTGCATATGACATCTCCCACCTGTTATAAATATTTCGTAGCACGAAGCATTATAGCAGATGGGAGAATGAAAATCGTGAACAACCTATGAATGATTGGGGTGGTTACAGACCGGCAAACACGGCCTCCACCGCCTCCAGGGTGGCCTGAAATTCAGCTTCACCGTGAGCGGCCGACACGAACATGGCCTCAAACTGGGCGGGAGCCAGGGCCACGCCCCGGTCCATCATCCCGGCAAAATAGCGGGCGTATTTCCCCACGTCGCTCCCCTTGGCATCGGTGAAGGTGGTCACGGCAGTGGGGGTAAAGAAGGGGGCACAGAGGGAGCCAATTTGGTTGACCGCCACCCCCATATGATATGTCCGGGCCAGCGTCCGCATTCCGTCGGCCAGACGGGCGGCATAGCCGCCGATTTGCTCGTAAATCTCGGGATGGTCCTTGATATAGCCAAGCTGGGCCAGCCCGGCCGCCATGGCCACCGGGTTGCCCGACAGGGTGCCCGCCTGATAGACCGGGCCGCAGGGGGCCACCTGCTCCATATGGGC
>CAZHWK010000396.1:321-1648 GCA_964536405.1 uncultured Oscillospiraceae bacterium | reverse complement strand
TACTTCTCCCGCATGTCCCGGTATTCCTTCTCGGACAAAATCTGGTTCTTGGCCAGAGGGGAGAAGCCGGGGTCGGTGACGATATAGGCGGCAAAGTAAAGCACCTTTTCCAGAATACGGGGGCTGATGTCCAGCAGCAGGCCCATGCGGGAGGGGATGCCCTTGAAGTACCAAATGTGGCTCACGGGGGCGGCCAGCTCGATGTGGCCCATGCGCTCCCGGCGAACCTTGGCCCGGGTGACCTCGACCCCGCAGCGGTCACAAATCTTGCCTTTATAGCGAATTTTCTTATACTTGCCGCAGTGGCACTCCCAGTCTTTGGTTGGGCCAAAAATCTTCTCACAGAACAGACCGTCCCGCTCGGGCTTCAGGGTACGGTAGTTAATAGTCTCGGGCTTTTTTACTTCGCCGTGGGACCACTCACGAATCTGCTCCGGGGAGGCGATGGCAATGCGGATGGCGTCAAATTCAGCGTAACTCATATTTTATCGTCCTCCCTTTCTTATTCCATGTCCCCGTCGCCCAGGTCATCGTCGAAGGAGTCATCCTCCTCCACATCCCCGGCCACCAGGTCATCATCGTCGCTCTCCGCCTTGAGGGTGAAGCCGGCAGCGGCAAGCTCACTCTCCCCGGCGGGGGCGGTAAAGCCATAGAAATCGTCGTCCTCACGGAAGCGGCCGGGCTGATAGTTGTCCTCTTCCTCGTCCTTGAGTTCAATGATATCGCCATGTTCGTCCAGAACCTGAATGTCCAGACACAGCGCCTGAAGCTCCTTGACCAGAACCTTGAAGGATTCAGGCACGCCGGGCTTGGGCACATTGTGGCCCTTGACGATGGCTTCGTAGGTCTTGACACGGCCGGTCACGTCGTCGGACTTGACGGTCAAAATCTCCTGGAGGGTGTAAGCTGCACCGTAAGCCTCCAGGGCCCACACTTCCATCTCGCCGAAACGCTGGCCGCCGAACTGGGCCTTGCCGCCCAAGGGCTGCTGGGTCACCAGGGAGTAGGGGCCGGTGGAGCGGGCGTGCATCTTATCGTCTACCAGGTGGTGAAGCTTTAAGAAGTACATGTAGCCCACGGTGACGGGATTTTCAAAGGGCTCGCCGGTGCGGCCATCGTACAGGATGGTCTTGCCATCCCGGCGGCGGCCCGCCTGCTCCAGCAGATCCTCGATTTCTTCCTCGGTGGCGCCGTCAAACACAGGGGTGGCCACATGCCAGCCCAGGGTTTTAGCCGCCATGCCCAAGTGAACCTCCAGCACCTGGCCGATGTTCATACGGGAAGGCACGCCCAGGGGGTTCAGCACGATCTGCAAAGGCGTGCCATC
>CAZHWK010000396.1:0-311 GCA_964536405.1 uncultured Oscillospiraceae bacterium | reverse complement strand
TACGCCCTTGTTGCCATGGCGGCCGGCCATCTTATCGCCCACGGAGATTTTCCGCTTCTGGGCGATATACACCCGAACCATTTCGTTAACGCCGGGGGAGAGCTCATCCTTGTTTTCTCGGGTGAAGATTTTCACATCCACCACAATGCCGCCCTCGCCATGAGGCACCCGCAGGGAGGTATCCCGCACCTCCCGTGCCTTTTCGCCGAAGATGGCCCGGAGGAGGCGCTCCTCCGCCGTGAGCTCGGTTTCGCCCTTGGGGGTAACCTTGCCCACCAGGATATCGCCGGAGCGCACCTCAGCGCCAATGC
>CAZHWK010000395.1:0-1664 GCA_964536405.1 uncultured Oscillospiraceae bacterium | reverse complement strand
ATCAAATTTTATTTAAGAATACCTTGCCGCATATTTGGTAGACTCCTCAAATCAGGATAATAGCAGTATATCATAGTACACTCTAAAAAACAAGAAATTATTTTACCCGATTCCCCAAATAAATCAGGAGGGCATTCACTGGAACACCCTCCGTTTTTGGTGATTATCGTGCGCCTAATCTTGCTTTTTGCCTTGCGTCCCGTTTCCGTTCCTTTTCAGCCTGTTCCTGCTGGTAAGCGGCCTCTAATATTCTGTCCGCCTGTTCCGGGCCAATGGCCCGCCTGACCCGCTCATAGTCCCTGACCTTTCCCTTTAGACTGTCCCTCTCGGCGCAGACCTCGTAAATCCTTTCTGATAAGGAACTATTTTTGCTGACCTCCCGGCCATAGTCCGCTTGCAGCCGCTCAAATTTGGATTTGAGGTCGCAGTAGGCCCGGTAGACAGACCGCAGCACCTTGACGATCTTCGCCCATAAGGGCTTGGCCTTTTTCTCCCGGTAGGCCCTGGCCGATTCCAGCGGTCCCGCTTCTGGCAAGACCTGTTCCGGGTCGCTGGAAAATTCCTCCGCCAGCTTCTCCATGCCTTTCAGCATGGGGGCCACATCGTTTAGTTTGGCCTTGGCCTGGGCCGCTTCCTTTTCGGCAGCTGCCGCCTCCCTGTTCCTTCGGTCAACCTCGGCCTGGGCCAGCACAGCCGCCTCCTGAAGCTGTGCAAGCCGCTCCTGTTCACACTTCACCTTGAACTGCGTGACCGTCAGATGTTCCTCGGAACTGCCACGCTCTCCACGCTCCAAGTCCGTGTAGCCAGCGGAGCGCATCTGCTGAAAGAAATCATCCTGCAAGACGCTGTACGACTTTCTCAGCACAGGCTTGCCCTTTGCTGTTCGTAATGGCTCCCCGGTGGCCTCGTCTACTGCGGGCTGGGATGCCCACTTTTTGCTCATGCTGACCTGCATAACGGTTTCTTTGACCTTGCCCACCAGGGATTTGTCCTTGCACCGCTTTGTCCATCGTATCTCCTTCTCCACCACCGGGATATAGACCACATGGAGGTGGTAGTGGTACACGTCCTCTCCCAGCGCCTCGGACATAGCCCGGTTGCGTTCGTCGGCGTGCATGACCGCCGACAAAATATACTGCTCTCCACCTACGATTTTGATTGCGGATTTGTATGCGTCGGTGTAAAATTGTTTTGCGAAGTCATAGCCGCCGTGATTGTAGAAGTAGGCGGAGTTCACATCAAAGACCAACTCACCGTATCGAAATGCGTCCGCCTTAATGCCACGGGTGGAGATCACACCATCGGCCTCCATTTGGGAGAACATCTCCTGATACCCTGCGGATGGGACCTTGAAATGGACATTGAGCGACGTCCGCTCTGGTACAATGTCCTGGTTGACATAGGAATCCTTCTCGCGTTCGTTGTGCTGCTGGGTGTTGCCGATTTTAGCAGCGGTCAGCCTCATATTTCTTGCGTTGGTGCGGTCAATGCCGTCGCCTCTCGCCATAGGCAAAAATCCTCCCATTTCAGATGTTTGGTTGTTGAAAATGGACGGGGGTTCGGGGAAGGCACTTCCTGCGGGAAGTGTAATAACCCACTATGACACTTTCGCCCCGTTGGTGCGAAAGTGCCGTGGGCTCTCCGAGGGGGTGCGGGGGCTTTGC
>CAZHWK010000394.1:0-1690 GCA_964536405.1 uncultured Oscillospiraceae bacterium | reverse complement strand
AAGTATGCACGGCGAGTCGTTCAGCTTGCTGTTGGTTTATATATGCTTGTGTATCTTGGCCTGATAAGCAATGAAAATATGCAGATAGAGGGCTTTTGGTATTATCTGTTATTGGGCGTATTTGAAGCGGCAACCATTCATTATGCAATAGCAAAGATATTTGGTCCATTACTGTTTGGACGTGGTTGGTGCGGTTATGCCTGTTGGACTGCAATGGTGCTTGATTTTTTGCCGTATAAGCACCCGAAAGAGCCACGGAAAAATCTCGGATTTATCCGCTACATCACGTTTACTGTCGCTTTGCTTTTCGTGGGTGCTTTATTTCTATTCAAAATCGGCAATTTGGAAACGATTATGTTTTGGAGCTTTGTAATAGGCAATGCATCATACTATGCTGTCGGTATTGGATTAGCCATTGCATTTAAGGACAACCGTGCATTTTGCAAATATGTATGTCCGATTACGGTATTTCTAGCACCAGCAAGCTATTTTTCCTTAATGAGAGTAACGGCCGATACGGGCAAATGTATCTCCTGCGGAAAGTGCAAGAGAGTTTGTCCTATGAATGTTGAAGTGACGAACAATTCCCGAAAACGCTTAAATGGTACAGAGTGTATCCTGTGTTTTGAGTGCATAGACGAGTGTCCGAAAAAAGCATTACATTTGTAAAGAGTAGCGTTAGAAAATAAGCATACTCCGAACTTACATAACAAAACATGATTACGCTATGATTGCAAACAAGAAAGAACCCACTTCGCAAGACTGCCCGCCTGATGGCGGGTGACAACGTGCAAGGGAGCCCCACGGGTTCTTCACACTATCTTCCTTTTCAATATATACGAAAGATATGGAGGCCGTTATGGACCGTAAGCTGGAACGCATTCTCCCCGGTGTTCAAAAGCCCGCCCGCTATACCGGCGGGGAGTATAATGCCATTGTAAAAGACAAAGCCACGGTGAACACCCGCTTTGCCCTTTGTTTCCCCGACACCTATGAAATCGGAATGTCCAACCTGGGCATTCGCATCCTCTACGGCCTGATGAACCAGCTTCCCGAGGTCTGGTGTGAGCGGGTCTTTGCCCCCTGGGGCGACATGGAGGATGCCATGCGTGCCCAGGGCATCCCTCTCTATGGCCTGGAAAGCGGTGACCCCATTGGTGAGTTTGATTTTATCGGCTTTTCCCTGGGGTACGAAATGGCCTACACCAATGTACTCAACATGTTGGATCTGGCCGGTCTGCCTGTCCGCAGTACCGACCGAATCGGCCTTTGGCCCATCGTAGTGGCGGGTGGCACCTGTGCCTACAACGCCGAGCCCTTGGCCCCCTTTGTGGACATTGTTTCTCTGGGGGAAGGGGAAGAGGTGACGGTGGAGATGATTCGCCTTTACCAAAAGGCCAAGGCCGAGGGCTGGGACAAGCCCACCTTCTTGCAGGCCGCCGCTCAAATTCCCGGCCTTTATATCCCCTCCCTGTATGAGATTACCTATCAGCCCGACGGCACCATAGCGGCTATTCTCCCCCGGGAGGGTGTTCCCGCCAAAATTACCAAACGTATTGTAGAGGACATGGATAATGCCTATTTCCCGGTCAATACCATCATTCCCTCCACGGAAATCGTCCACGACCGGGTGATGCTGGAGCTTTTCCGGGGCTGTATCCGGGGCTGCCGCTTCTGCCAGGCCGGGATC
>CAZHWK010000393.1:0-1706 GCA_964536405.1 uncultured Oscillospiraceae bacterium | reverse complement strand
GGACAGCGGGAACGATGGCCGGCCGCCGGCCAAGCGTCCACCATTTCTTTTTTGTGCGTGGCAAAAAAGAAACGGCGGCCCAAAGAAAAAACCGTGGCACTACCCGCCCCTGGTCAAATCTACTAATGGTGCTGCGCCCGCCTCCGGCGGTCAAGGACCCTGCAACATGATATCTGCCAGCCCCCCAATACGAAGCAAACATTTTTCGTTATCGTAAGGTAGCACGGAGTGCGTCTGGGGATGCAGGAACTCGGCAGAGATGCGGGGCGGTGAATAGGACACTAGTACCCCCGAGTGTTCGCCCCATTTTCTTTGGAAATCCAAAAGGCTTTTCTTTTCGGAAAAAGAAAAGTCGTTTGGCCCCCGCCGTGGGTCACGGCACGTTTCCTCGCCCCTCGCAAGGGGCGAAATCCCGGCACGTTTCCCCCTACGGCAGTTGCACGGCCCCGGGCCGTTCAGCATCAAAGGGCAATTACACCGTTATGGGGCTTTAGCTCCTTCACCTTGGGTAATGTGGTTTGCAGGGTGGCAGCCTCCTGGGCCTCCAAAAGCTCCCCAATCAGCTGATTGGACAGCAAAAATCCCTGAGGGGTCAGCCGCCAGCGACGGTCAAATCGTTCGGCCCAGCCCTTGGCCTCAAAAAGCTCCAGTTTGGCCTCGATGGGGTCAAAATTCATAAAATACTCCCGGCGGTACTCCCATTCCTCAATGCCGCGGGAGGTTCGCAGGCCCAGCATGATATATTCCCCCGACCGCTCCCGCTTGGGGATAAGGTCGGACTCGTCAATGATGCGCCCGCCCTTGAGTACCCCATCCACATAGCCGTCCAAATCCCGCAGGAAGGAGTAGCGGCGACCCCCGAAGTCCGAGTGGGCCCCTGGCCCGAAACCGATATACTCCCGCATAAACCAGTAGCGCAGATTGTGCCGAGATTGACAGCCCTTCCTGGCGAAGTTGGAAATCTCATATTGGCAGTATCCGGCTGTCTTGAGCCTGTCCACCATCCAAAGGTACATATCGGCCTGGCTGTCGTCGTCAGGCAGACGCTCCCCTCGCTCCACACGGCCTGCCAGGGCGGTGCCCTCCTCCACCTTCAGGCCGTAGCAGGACAGATGCTCGGGCTGGAGGGCCAGCACCTCTTCCACCGTATCCTTCCAGCTTTCGACGCTTTGACCGGGCAGTCCGTAAATCAAATCCAGGGAAAGGTTTTTGATTTTAGCCTTGCGGGCAGCCTCCACGGCGGCTTTGGCCTGTGCAAAGCTGTGGGGGCGGTGGAGGGCCGCTAGGTTGGCGTCACAGGCCGACTGCACCCCCAGGGACAGGCGGTTGACCCCCGCCCGGCGCAGATGGGTAAGCATTTTTCTGTCCACACTGTCAGGATTGGCCTCCAGCGTGATTTCGGCATCCGAAGCCAGATTGAACCGCTTTTTGATGAGAGCCAGAATTTCCTTGAGCCGCTTTTCCCCGTAAAAGCTGGGGGTTCCACCGCCGAAATAGACGGTATCCACCTGATAGCCCCGGGCCAGGGGGGCGGTTTCGGTCAGGTGGGCCAGCAGGGCCTTTTGATAGGCATCCATCCGGTCCTCCCGCCCCGCAAGGGAATAAAAGTCACAGTAGTCGCACTTACTGCGGCAGAATGGAATGTGAATATACAGGCCCAATTGGTTCATACATGTGCCTCCCGGCTGGAAATTTATAATAGAATA
>CAZHWK010000392.1:0-1708 GCA_964536405.1 uncultured Oscillospiraceae bacterium | reverse complement strand
TTCAATCCGGCGCAGCGTGCGCTTTTCGGGGTCCATGGTGGTCTCCCACAGCTCATGGGGGTTCATTTCGCCCAAGCCCTTAAAGCGGCTGATGTCAATTTTCGCGTTGGGGTTGTCACCCCGCAGCTCCGCGCTGACGCGGTCCCGCTCCTCGTCCGAAAAGGCCACCCGTGAAGTCTTGCCACGGGAAAGTTTATAGAGCGGCGGCACAGCGGAATAGACGTACCCATGCTCAATCAGCGGACGCATAAAGCGGAAAAAGAAGGTCAGCAGCAGCGTGCGGATATGAGAACCGTCCACGTCGGCATCGGCCATGATGACCACCTTGTGGTAGCGGAGCTTGGAGAGGTCAAAATCCTCCCCGATGCCCGCGCCCAAGGCGGCAATAACCGGCGTGAGCTTATCGTTGCCGTATACCTTGTCGGCCCGGGCCTTCTCCACGTTGAGCATCTTGCCCCACAGGGGCAGAATGGCCTGGAAGCGGGAGTCCCGGCCCTGCTTGGCCGAGCCGCCGGCCGAGTCACCCTCGACGATGTAAATTTCGGTGAGGGAGGGATCACGCTCATAGCAGTCGGCCAGCTTACCAGGCAGAGTGGCCCCATCCAGGGCGGTCTTGCGGCGGATATTCTCCCGGGCACGGCGGGCGGCTTCCCGGGCACGGTTGGCGGTGAGGGCCTTTTCCAGAATGATCTTGCCAATCTGGGGATGCTCCTCCAGATATTCCTCCAGCTTTTCGCTCACAATGCCATCCACCAGGGTACGAATTTCGCTGTTGCCCAACTTGGCCTTGGTCTGGCCCTCAAACTGGGCATCGGTCAGCTTGACCGAAATGACGCAGGACAGACCCTCCCGGCAGTCCTCACCGGAAACCTTGTCATCATTTTTCAGCATACCCACCTTGGTGCCGTAAGCGTTGAGCACCCGGGTTAGGGCCGCCTTGAAGCCGGTTTCGTGCATGCCGCCCTCGGGGGTGTGGACGTTGTTGGCGAAGGATAAAATCAGGTCGTTGTAGCTGTCGTTATACTGAAAGGCAATCTCGGCGATGGAGTCGCCCCTCTGGCCGTTCATATAGATGACGTCACTGTGCAGGGCACTCTTATTCCGGTTGATATAGGTGACAAACTCCCGGATACCGCCCTCATAGCACATGTTGTCGCTCTGCTGCTTGCCCTCCCGCTCATCGGTGGTGTGAATACGCAGACCGGCATTGAGGAAGGCCTCCTCCCGCATTCGGGTGTGCAGGATGTCATAGTCGTAAACCGTATCCTCAAACATCTCGGGGTCGGGCTTAAAGGTAACCGTGGTGCCGTGCTGGTCGGTGTCCCCAATGATGGTCAGCTCCTGGGTAATTTTACCCCGGGCAAACTTCATCTCATAGATTTTGCCGTCCTTGTGGACCTGAACCTCCATCCACTCGGACAGGGCGTTTACTACCGATGCGCCCACGCCGTGCAGGCCGCCGGACACCTTGTATCCCCCACCGCCAAACTTACCACCGGCATGGAGAATGGTCAGCACCACCTCCAGGGCGGGCCGTCCGGTCTGGGGCTGAATGTCCACGGGAATACCACGGCCATTGTCCACAACTTTAATCACGTCACCCTCTTGGATGGTGACAAAAATTTCATCACAAAATCCGGCCAGTGCCTCGTCAATGGCGTTGTCCACAATTTCATAGACCAGATGGTGCAAACCGGAGCTGGAGGTG
>CAZHWK010000391.1:0-1743 GCA_964536405.1 uncultured Oscillospiraceae bacterium | reverse complement strand
CGCCGCCCAATCCCATGAGGTGTTGCTGGAGCGCTTTCGCACCAAGAAAATCCCCGTTTTATTGGGCACCCAAATGGTAGCCAAGGGGTTGGATTTTGAAAACGTTACCTTGGTGGGGGTCATCGACGGGGATTTGTCCCTGTATGCCGACAGTTATCGTGCGGCGGAACGCACCTTTTCTCTGCTGACACAGGTAGTGGGCAGAGCCGGACGGGGTGAGAAGCCCGGTCGGGCGGTGATTCAGACTTGGACCCCGGACAACGATGTGATTACATTGGCGGCGCGGCAGGATTACGATGCCTTTTACCAAGTGGAGCGGGATTTGCGGCGGATCCGGGGCTTCCCCCCGTTTATGGACCTGTTTCGACTGACGGTGTCGGGTTTGGAGGAGAGTTTAGTCCTTCGCACCTGTGCGGTGCTGCGCCGCTCCCTAGAGCCGTGGGTAAAGGAGAAGAACGGAGAAGCCGTCGAATTGCTGGGGCCGGCACCTGCCGGCGTGTTAAAGGTCAACAATCGGTACCGATACCGCATGACACTAAAGTGCCGAAACGATAAAAACACCCGTGCCGTACTGGCGCAGCTGCTGCGGACGGCACAGAGCGACCCGGTGAACCGGGGGATTGCCATTCTCGTTGATGTCAATCCAATGGAGTAAGGAACTTGCTGGAAAGCAGTTCGGTTTCCCACACAAAGAGGAAGGAACAATGGTATGAGAAAGACGATTCTGCAAAAGGATGATCCCGTGCTGCACAAGGTATGCCACCCGGTTACCAGCTTTGACCGGAAGCTTCACCGCCTGCTGCACGATATGACCGATACCCTGAAAGCAGCCGGCGGCCTTGGTCTAGCCGCACCCCAGATCGGGATTCTGCGGCGGGTCTGTTTGGTCATGGATGAAAATGAACTATATTTGGAACTCATTAACCCCGAAATCGTCAGCGAGGAAGGGGAACAGGAGGGCTTTGAAGGCTGCCTAAGCCTGAGCGGTATGTACGGTCTGGTGAAACGGCCTATGAAAGTCAAGGTGAGGGCCCAGGATCGGGACGGAAACTTTGTGGAGTATGAGAGGGAGGGCATGACTGCCCGTTGCTTCTGCCATGAAATAGAGCATCTGGACGGTCACATGTATTACGAGCACACCAATCATCTGTTCACTGAGGATGAATTGGAGCAGATGATGGAAGACGAGGAAGGACAGGGAGCGGAAGAATGAGAATCCTGTTTATGGGTACACCGGAGTTTGCGGTGCCGTCACTCCGGGAGCTATGCAGTGCCGGGCACGAGCTGGTTGGCGTTTTTACGCAACCGGACAAGCCGAAAAATCGGGGCATGAAGCTGCAAGCGCCGCCGGTGAAGCTATTTGCGGCGGAAAAGCAAATTCCTGTGTATCAGCCTGCCAAAATGCGGGATGGAACCGCTCTTGCCATTGTGCAGGAGCTGGCGCCGGAGCTCATTGTGGTGGCTGCCTATGGACGGATTCTGCCCAAGGATATTTTAGATGCGCCTAAGCTGGGCTGCATCAATGTCCACTCCTCCCTGCTACCCAAATATCGGGGCGCAGCCCCCATTCACTGGGCGATTCTGAACGGTGACCAAGAAACCGGCGTAACCATCATGCACATGGCAGAGGCTCTGGATGCCGGAGATATCATTGCCCAGAGCGTGACCCCCATTGATCCAAACGAAACAGTGGAAACCCTCCATGATCGCCTGGCAGAGCTGGGGGCGTCGCTCTTGGTAAAG
>CAZHWK010000390.1:0-1751 GCA_964536405.1 uncultured Oscillospiraceae bacterium | reverse complement strand
TGACCATTTTGGTGGAGCGGCAGCCCTTGGGCACGCCTATGCTGTTGGCCGTTCGGGTGGGGGAAAGCCTTTGGGGGCTAACCCCCACCTCCCTGGCGCTGGGGGCACGCATCTTCTGTAAGGCCATGGGGGTCATCGCCTGTATGTACTTTTTGGCCCTGAACACCCCGGTGGCCGATTTGACCCTGGCCCTGGAAAGGCTCCATGTGCCCAAGCTGTTTGTGGAGCTGATGGAGCTGATTTACCGCTTTATCTTTACCCTGGCCGAGGCTATGGACCGTATTCGTACCGCCCAGGAGTCCCGGCTGGGGTATCTGGGCTTTCGCAGAAGTATGGAGGCGGCCGGTACCCTGTGTTCCATGGTCTTTCTGCGGGCCTGGAAGCGGGGGGACAGGGTGTATTCAGCCCTGGAATCCCGGGGCTATACCGGAAGCTTGAATACCCTGCCGGCCCAATATACCTCGGGCCGGTGGCTCTACCCCCTCACGGTGGGGATAGCCCTGATGCAGGGCGTGATTGTCTGGCTGGAAAGGGGAGGAAGTTTATGAATTTGGCCATTGAGGTGCGGGAACTCTGCTATGCCTATGCCGACGGAACCCAGGCCCTGGACCATATCTCCTTCCGGGCCGAGAAGGGGAAGGTCACCGGTATTCTGGGTGGAAACGGGGCGGGGAAGTCCACCCTGTTTTTAAACCTGAACGGGGTTCTCACCCCGGCGGAAGGCCAGGTGTTTCTGGACGGCCTGCCTGTGAAATACGACCGGAAGGGCCTTTTAGAAGCCCGCAGGAAGGTTGGAATTGTCTTTCAGGACCCGGACGACCAGCTTTTTTCGGCCGATGTGTACCGGGACATCTCCTTCGGGGGGGTGAACCTGGGTCTGCCCGAGGCCGAGGTGCGAAGCCGGGTGGAGCGGGCTATGGCCTGCACCGGAGTGTCCGCCCTGCGGGATAAGCCCACCCACGCCCTCTCCTTCGGCCAGAAAAAGCGGGTGGCCATTGCGGGTATTCTGGTCATGGAGCCCAGCGTCATGATTTTGGACGAGCCCACGGCGGGCCTGGACCCCCAGGGGGTCAGCGATATTATGCACCTGCTCATGAAGCTGAAAATCGAGCTGGGCATGACCATCATCATCGCCACCCATGAGATGGATATGGTCCCCCTTTACTGTGACTATGCCTATGTGCTCAGCGAGGGGAAAATCGCCCTGGAGGGGACCACCCAGGAGCTTTTTTCCAAGCCCCAGGCAATGCGGGAGCATCATCTGCGCCTGCCCCGCATTGCCCATCTTATGGAGATTTTGCAGGAAAAGGACGGGTTGCAGGTGGATGCGGGGGCGGCAACCATCAGTGCCGCCCGGCGGGAAATCATACGGCTATTGGAGGAAGAGGCATGAAACAAGGATGTTTGTACGGCGTGGGGGTTGGCCCCGGCGACCCCGAGCTTTTGACCCTGAAGGCGGCCCGGCTCATCAAGGAGGCCGATGTGCTGGCCGTGCCCGATAAGGGCAGCGGGGAAAAAACCGCCCTTCGCATTGTGGAGGACTTGGCCGTGGACAAGGGCCTTTTGTACTGTCCCGCCCCTATGGTGCGGGACCAGGATGTTCTGGAGCAAAGCTATACCAAGAGTGCCGACGACATCTGCGCCCTGCTGGACGAGGGGAAGCAGGTGGTCTTTATCACCCTGGGGGACCCCACGGTGTACTCCACCTACATCTACGTCCATAAAAAGGTGTTGGAGCGGGGCTATGAAGC
>CAZHWK010000389.1:1385-1756 GCA_964536405.1 uncultured Oscillospiraceae bacterium | reverse complement strand
CCCCTCGGCCACGGTGATTTTTCCCAGCAAACCCAGCAGAAAAACCACTACAACTTCCATCAAAAAGGCCCCTGCCGTCAGTAGGAGGGTGAAGAGGTATTTCCCCTCCACGATTTTCCTTCGCCCATGAGGGGCACAGGTGGCAAAACGCTCCCATTTGGCCAGTTCGTCATAGGAGAAGGAGGAGCTGGGGTACATACAAAGGATAAAGGAAATCATCATGAATAAAAAGCCGGTGTCATACACTCCGGTTATGGTCAAAAGGAGGAAAAAGCCGAAAATCATCAGATAGGTTTTCCAAAGGCCGCCGAAAATGCGGAAATCTTTATAGACAAGACCGTTCATTTTTCTTCCCCCTTTGTGGTAAAGAG
>CAZHWK010000389.1:0-1375 GCA_964536405.1 uncultured Oscillospiraceae bacterium | reverse complement strand
CAAATCTTCCAGGGTGACCGGGTCCACCGGGATGTCCGGGCAGACCCGGGTAAAGGCCCGCCGGTCCCGCACCACGGCCTCGGCCGAAAAACGGCTCACCCGGCTGCCCAGCAGAAGGGTGGGGTCCAGGCTGTCCAACTGGGCCTTGGTGCAGGCGATGCGGCCGTGGCGTCCCAGAAGGGCGTCCTTCTCCCCGGACAGGGTAATGCTTCCCTTGTGGAGATAGGTCACCGTGTCACAGATTTTTTCCAAATCGCTGGTGATGTGGCTGGAAATGAGAATACCGTGGTCCTCGTCGGAAACAAAGTTGGCAAACTCCTCCAAAATTTCGTCCCGCACCACCGGGTCAAGGCCGCCGGTGGCCTCGTCCAGCAGGAGAAGCTTGGGCCGGTGGGCCAGGGCGGCGGCGATGGACAGCTTCATCTTCATGCCCCGGGAGAACTCCTTCACCTGCTTGTCGGCCGGAAGCTGGTATTTTTCCAAATAAGCCTCAAACAGGGTCTGGTCCCAGGTGGGCCAAAGACCGGCCATAATCCTGCCCACCTGCCGGGGGCGAAGCTGGTCATGAAAGACCCCCTCGTCAAAGACCACGCCAACCTGGGCCTTGGCGGCTTCCGGGTCGGTGCCCAGCAGGGTGACCGTTCCGCTGTCGGGGCGGGTGAGGCCCAGAATACACTTGATGAGGGTGGACTTGCCCGCCCCATTTTCCCCAATCAGCCCCATGATGGTGCCGCCGGGCACGCAAAGGCTGATGTCCTCCAGGGCAAAGCCCTCATAGGCTTTGTTTAGATGCTCCACATTGAGTACATATTCCATATCAATCTTCTCCATACAAAATGTCCAGGGTGGTGTGAAGCTCCCCGGGGGTGACCCCGCCTGCCTTGGCCTCGGCCACGGCCCGGAGTAAATGCTCCTCCACCCGGCGTAAGGCGTCCTCCCGCAGAAGTTCCGGATTCTGGGGGGCCACAAAGCAGCCCTTGCCCGGTACGGTGGTCAAAAAACCGTCCCGCTCCAATTCCTCATAGGCCCGCTTGGTGGTGATGACCGAGATGCGCAAATCCCGGGCCAGCAGCCGCATGGAGGGCAGGGCCTCCCCCTCCTTCAGCTCACCCTTCAGAATGAGCCCCTTCATCTGCCGCACAATCTGGTCGTAAATCGGCACCTCGCCGGTGTTGCGAATGAGTATGTCCATGGTACACCTCGTTTTACTGTATATATTCAGCATATACAGTAAAACACAGGAAAGAGCAGTTGTCAACCCCTCCGATGCAAAAAAATTCAGCCCCCTCCGAAGAGGGAGCCGAAGATAGGGGTCAGCCAAGGGCCACGTCCAGCATCATCATGACCAGAAACCCGGCCAAAACGCCCATGGTAC
>CAZHWK010000388.1:0-1761 GCA_964536405.1 uncultured Oscillospiraceae bacterium | reverse complement strand
AGCGAATCGCCTTCGCCGTGGCTCCCGAAGGGGTCATTCGGGGCACCCTCAAGGAAGGGGATGTGACCACCGCCCAGGCCTTTGATATTCTCTCTTTGGGATCGGGGGCCGATGGAACCCCGGGCTATCCCCTCATTTCGGTCTACCTTACCGGGGAGGATTTGCAAAATGCCTTTGGGGTGGATGCCTCCAGTTCCCCCTTCATGCCGGTGGCCACCCTCTATGGGGCAGGGGTGACCTGGAGATACAACCCCCACCGCATGATTTTGGATCGAGTTACCTCCTGGGCCATGACCGATCAATACGGTTCGGCTGACATCATCTATGCAGACCCTCAGCGGCTCTACCGGGTGGTGGCCGACCTCTACTCGGGGCAGATGCTGGGGGCGGTGGAGGCCCAAAGCTTCGGCCTGCTCTCCGTAACCCCCAGGGACGAGCAGGGCCAGCCCATTACCGATTTGGAAAGTCGTATTCTGCGCAATGAGGACGGCTCCGAACTAAAGGCCTGGTACGCTCTGGCCGCCTATTTGAAGGGGGAGGGGACGGTGTCGGTGCCCCTGCCCGCCAAGCTGGCCCAGCCCAGCCTGAACCCCCTCCACCTGCTGGCTCACCCCGGGATGTCCACCATTGTGGCCATTTTGGCGGTGCTGGTGCTCTTGTTGCTGGTGGGGCTGGTTATTTGGCTGGTGGCTCGCCGTGTCCGACGGCGTAGAAATCCCGGTTATCACCGCTACCGGGGCAAATAAAAAACGAGAGCCTTTCTAAAAAAATCCTCTTGACCTTGCCCTTAGGTCATAGTTTATTCTGTCTTTTGTCAGGAGGGACGAAGAAATGGAATACACAGTTAAACAGCTGGCCGACTTGGCGGGGGTCACACCCCGAACCCTGCGGTATTATGACCGTTTGGGCCTGCTCCGGCCGGAGCGCACCACCGAGGCGGGCTATCGCCTTTACGGCCCCCGACAGGTGGACCGGCTTCAGCATATCCTGTTTTATCGGGAGTTGGAGGTGCCGCTGGATACTGTGGCCCATCTGCTGGACGACCCGGACTTTCAATCCTCTGCGGCACTGCAGGGCCATTTGGAGGAGCTGAAGGCCCGGAAGACCCGGCTGGAGCGTCTCATTCTGACGGTGGAAAAAACCATCAAGAATGAAACAGGAGAATGTGATATGAGCGACAAGGAAAAGTTTGAAGGGTTTAAGGAAAACCTCGTTCGGGACAACGAGCAGGCCTACGGCCGGGAAACCAGGGCCAAATATGGGGATGGGGCAGTGGATGCCGCCAACGCCCGCCTGCGGGGTATGACCCAGGAGCAGTATTGGGCCATGACCAAGCTGGAGGAGGAGATCTGTGCCAAGCTGGCCGCCGCCGTACAGGCGGGGGTTGACCCGGCGGGAGAGGTGGGGCTGGACATTGCCATGAGCCATAAAACCTGGCTGTTAAACTCCTGGGAGGAGAAGCAGTATAGCCCCCAGGCCCACCGGGGGCTGGCCGAGATGTATGTGGCCGATGAGCGGTTTACCGCCTACTACGACAAAGAAGTGCCCGGCTGTGCCGCCTTCCTTCGAGAGGCTATTCTGGCACATGTTTGAGGGTGTGCGGCGGCCCCGCCGCAGGGGTTAGACTTCGCCCCCTTGCGGGGGTCGAGGAAACGTGCCGTGACCCACGGCAGAGATGGGGTTTCGGCCTTTGAGAAGGCCGAGGAAATTTGTCGGGGTTGCCCCGACAGGCATCCACCATTTCTTTTTTGTGCTTGGCAA
>CAZHWK010000387.1:0-1774 GCA_964536405.1 uncultured Oscillospiraceae bacterium | reverse complement strand
CTTGAGAGACATTACCGTGTTGAGAGAAAAATTTTCTTGCACCGATGCGGAAATGGGAGTAACATAATGCGTAAAGTATGTATGATATGTTTCCGCTTTCAAAACGGATGGAAGCGGAACGAGGAGGGCCTATGAAACGATTGCTTGAGATTTTTGCCGTCTTTTTTAAGATTGGCCTGTTCACCATCGGAGGCGGCTATGCCATGCTCCCCATCATTCAGAAAGAGGTGGTGGAAACCAAGGGGTGGATGGCCGATGAGGAGTTTTTGGATGCCATCTCCCTGACCAACAGTCTGCCCGGCCCGCTGGCCACCAACTCGGCTACCTTTGTGGGCTATCGGGTGGCGGGAGTTCCCGGAGCCACGGCGGCCATACTGGGGGCGGCCATGCCTTCGGTACTCATCATCCTGGTGATTGCCATGGTCTTTCAGGATTTGATGGCCTACCCGGTGGTGGAGTGCATCTTTGCGGGGGTGCGTCCGGCGGTGGTGGCCCTCATTTTGTATGCCGTGGTCAAGCTGGGCAAATCGGCCAAGCTGACCCAGGACATAAACTGGCTGGTGGCCCTGGCGGGCTTCGGGGCGGTGGCTCTGCTGGGGCTGCACCCCATTTTTGTGGTGCTGGGTGCGGCGGCCTACGGCATCTTTTTGCGTGAAAAGGTTCTGGGGGCGGTCAAGGGCCGCCGGGATGGGAAAGGGGGCGAGGGCGTATGAGTCTGGCCTTACAAGTGGCTCTGGCCTTCTTGAAAATCGGGGCCTTTTCCTTTGGGGGCGGGTACGCCGTGCTGGCCTTTATTCAGCGGGAGGTGGTGGACGGCAATGCATGGATTGCTCCCGCTGACTTTGTGAACATTGTGGCCATCGCCGAAATGACCCCTGGCCCCATTGCGGTCAATTCCGCCACCTTTGTGGGCTATCACTTATTTGGCATCATAGGGGGGATTGCCTGCACTCTGTGTACCCTGGCCATCCCATTCCTTCTGTCCCTGGTGGTGGCCGTTTCCTTCCAGAAATTTAAGGAAAGCCGGGGCCTGCAAGGGGCCTTGACCGGCATTCGCCCGGCGGTCATTGGCCTGATTGGGGCCTCCTGCCTGTCGGTGGCTAAAATTTCCATAACCGGCTGGTCCAGCCTGCTCTTTTTTGGGCTGGCCCTGCTGATGGTGTGGAAAGGGAAGGTGAACCCCATTTTAACCCTTATCATCTGCGGGGCCTTGGGCGGGGTGGTATATACCATCTGGCCAGGCCTGTTAGCGGCATAGGGGGCAGGGGTCATGACCGAGAAGGAAAAACGGGATGCCGGCATGATTTACGATGCCAACTATGACCGGGAATTGCAAGGGGAAATGATGGCCTGTAAGGACAGGTGCTTTGCCTATAATCAGCTTCTTCCCTCCCAGGAGGAGGAGCAAAGGGCCATGTTGAAGTCTATGCTGGGCAAAACGGGGGAACATGTAAGAATATTAAGTCCCTTCTGGTGCGATTATGGCTATCACATTACAGTCGGGGAAAACTTTTTTGCAAACCACGGCTGTATCATTCTGGACGGGGCCCCGGTTTGCTTTGGGGACAATGTGTTCGTGGGGCCAAACTGCGGCTTCTATACCGCTGGGCATCCTTTGGATGCTAGGCGGAGGAATGAGGGGCTGGAGTATGCCCATCCCATTACGGTGGGGGACGATGTGTGGCTGGGGGGCGGGGTGCAGGTTCTGCCCGGAGTGACCATTGGAAGTAATGTGGTGATTGGAAGCGGCAGTGTGGTGACCCATGACATTCCG
>CAZHWK010000386.1:0-1779 GCA_964536405.1 uncultured Oscillospiraceae bacterium | reverse complement strand
CTTTTTCTCCATCATGATTTCAAATGGCCCGGCACAGTACAAAAAGTTACCCTCATGCGCTGAAAGAAATGCCACAAGTTCCTGCTTCGAAAAAAGGTTGTAATCGTGCTTAATCATTCCTTGGCTCCTCTCAGGGGCGCATTCCCAAAGCGCAGCTGCTCTGGCAGCTTCTCGGTGACGGACACCACCCTAGCATCCCCAAACCGCTCCAGGTATGCGGCCAAGTCCTCCTTAACACCGATGGCCTGGCCGGGTGGCGCGTCAACCTGGATTGTGATGACCAGCACGATTACCCCATCCTTTCAAACCGTTTTTGAATCCGAATGTCCTGGCCCTTGAACTCCACCGCCGCATACGTCCCGGCAATCCGGGAATGGACTCGGCTGGTGTAGGTCTTTTCAATCTGCTTCAGCCCAAGGTTGGTGTTGATGATGGTGGGGCGGCTGGTGTTGAGCCTGGTGTTTACCAGGTCGTAAACCTCCGACTGCGTGTAGCGCGTCACCATTTCCGTCCCCAGGTCATCAATCACCAGCAGGTCGCACCCGAAAATGATCTCCCGGTACTCCAGCGCCGCGCCGTCCTTCTGAAACTTGCCGCGCTCCAGTTCATCCATCAGGTGGGGGGCCGACACATACATGACCAGCCGCCCGGATCGCGCCACGCCCTCGGCGGTGGCCAGGGAGAGGTGGGTCTTGCCCAGGCCGGGCGCACCCATGAACAGTAGGTTCTTGCTCTGGCTGGAGAAGTCCCGCACATACCGCTGGCAGCTGTCCACCACCTTCTGCATGGTAGGCCGGACGCTCTCGGCATAATATTCAAGGTCGAAGTTGTCAAAGGAACATTCCCGCGCCGGGGATACGTCGCACAGCTGCTCATAGACCAGCTGGTTCAGGATCGCCTGGCGGCAGGAGCAGGGCTTGCCGCCGACCGTACCCCTGTCCTCACAGGCCGGGCAGATGTAGGGCGGCTCCAGGTCGGCCTCAGTAATGCCAGCGGCCTCCATCAGGCTCCGCACCCGCTGCTGCGCCGGGCCGACCACCTCGTTCACCGTGTCGGCACTCACCCCAGCGGCGAGGGCGCGGGCATTTGTGGCGTACACACGCCGAAGGTCGCTGCGGGCCTCCTCCACTTCCGGGTGTTCCGCATGGAGCCGGGCCAGCGTGCGGGCCTGGCTCTCCTGGGCCGCCTCCCGGCGCTCGGCCAGGATTTCAGCTGCCCGCTGTGTTAGCTTGCGTGGGTACTTCATCACACCGCCTCCGATTGTCGATTTTCACGGCAGCGGTCACGGGCCGAGGAAACTGCCTGGGCCACCGCCCTGGTGGAGAGGCCGAGTTCTTGGCCGATCTCGGCCTGGCGGTACCCTTCGGACTGCAACCGAAGTACCGCCTTTTCCAGCGTACTGAACCCCGAGCCCATGCTCAGCACCAGCATTTCAAAAATGGCCCTTTCCTCGGTGTCCACATCACTGGCAAGCAGCCCATGGAGGGTTGCTGCCTCGTCCTCGGTGAGAGGTGCGTCCAGGCTGATCACGTTGCCTGTGCGTTTCTGACGGCCCTGATAACGGAACTGCGCAATCACCGCCGCCCGCATTTTCACCTTGGCTATGGTGTAGAACTTCCACTCTCGCACCTCGGGAGTTCTGAACCAGCAGCGCACGGCCTTCAGGTACCCGAAAACAACCACGTCATACCACTCATCGAATGGGTGGCGGTTTTCCTTCAGGTACCTGCGAACCATGTCATGGTTCGCCTCGGCGAAGTCTCGTTCCTCATTGGTGAG
>CAZHWK010000385.1:0-1783 GCA_964536405.1 uncultured Oscillospiraceae bacterium | reverse complement strand
GTGGGGGAGGACACCACCATCGCCCAGATGATTACCCTGGTGGAGGAGGCATCCTCCTCCAAAGCCCCCATCGCCAAGCTGGCCGACCGGGTTTCCGGGGTCTTTGTGCCGGTGGTCATGGGGCTGTCCCTGCTGACGGCGGCGGTCTGGCTTCTTACCGGCCACAGCGTGGAAATGGCCCTCACCTCGGCGGTGGCCGTATTGGTCATCTCCTGCCCCTGCGCCCTGGGCCTTGCCACCCCGGTGGCCATCATGGTGGGCATGGGCAAGGGGGCCGAGTACGGCACCCTCTTCAAGTCGGCCGAGGCATTGGAGACCCTGCATACCATCCAGACCGTGGTGCTGGATAAAACCGGGACGGTGACCGAAGGGCATCCCGCCGTCACCGACCTCTATCCCAATGAGGGGACCACCACCGAGGAGCTTTTATGCATTGCCGCCAGCCTGGAAAAGCCCTCCGAGCACCCTCTGGCCGAAGCCATTGTGGAGGAAGCCGGGGAGCGGAATATCCCTCTGGCCCCGGTGGAGGGCTTCCTGGCCGTCCATGGCCGGGGAGTTCGGGGGAACATTCAGGGGGAGGAGTACCGGGCGGGCAACCTGGCCTTTTTGGAGGAGCAGGGGGTGGACCCCGGGGCCTTCCGGGCCATTGCCGACCAGCTTTCCGAGCAGGGGAAAACCAGCCTGTATTTTGCGGACGGCAGCAAGTTTCTGGGCCTTATTGCCGTATCCGACCCGGTGAAGTCCACCAGTGCCGAGGCCATCCGTGGCCTGCGGGAGCTGGGGGTGGAGGTGGTTTTGCTCACCGGGGATAACCGCCGTACCGCCGCCGCTGTGGGGAAAAGCCTGGGCATCGACCATGTGGTGGCCGAGGTGCTTCCTCAGGATAAGCAGGCCCAAATCAAGGCGCTGCAAGCCCAGGGGAAGAAGGTCGCCATGGTGGGGGACGGGGTCAACGACGCCCCCGCTCTGGCCCAGGCCGATGTGGGCCTTGCCATCGGGGCGGGTACCGACGTGGCGATTGAATCGGCCGATGTGGTGCTGATGAAAAGTGACCTGCGGGATGCGGTGACTGCCATCCGGCTGTCCCGGGCGGTTATCCGCAACATCCGCCAAAACCTGTTTTGGGCCTTCTTTTATAATGTGGTGGGCATTCCGCTGGCCGCAGGGGTCTTTTTTACGGCTCTGGGCTGGCAGCTCGACCCCATGTTTGCCGCCGCCGCCATGAGCCTAAGCTCGGTTACGGTGGTGTCTAACGCTCTGCGTCTGCGATTTTTTAAGGAGGGCACAGTCCTCCCTAAGGAAAATATTTTTCAAGAAACGAAAGGAGCACCTGTTATTATGGAAAAGAAAATTGTCATTGAGGGCATGATGTGCGCCCACTGCCAGTCCCATGTGGAGAAGGCTTTGAACGCCCTGCCTGGGGTGGCCGCTACCGTGGACTTGGCCGGCAAAACGGCTGCCGTCACCGGGGACCTGCCTGCCGACGAGGTTTTGAAGGCCGCCGTCACCGAGGCGGGCTACACTGTGATGGAGATAAAATAAAATAAAAAAAGATAAGCCGCCCGCAATCAAAACGGGCGGCTTATTTGTCTAATAGATGGAAAAGGGGGAGTTTCGCCGCTTGCGAGCGGCGAGGACGTTGCGCCGGCCCCGGCACAGGGAAGGGGGTTTCGCCCGCCTCGGCGGGCGAGGGACAACACGGCCTTCGGGCCGTGGAAAACGTGTGGCGACCCCGCCACAGTACCCGCAAGGGGTACGCCGTATCCGTAAGGCGGCAAAGCCG
>CAZHWK010000384.1:0-1799 GCA_964536405.1 uncultured Oscillospiraceae bacterium | reverse complement strand
AAAGCCTGGAGGTGGACATTGACCCCTGCACCATGGTGTCCGAGCTGGAAACCGGGAAAAAACAACTGCTGGAAATTGCCAAGGCTCTGTTTGCCAATGCCAAGCTATTTATTTTAGACGAGCCTACCACTGCCCTGAACAATGCAGAAATCGACCATCTTTTCCATATTATTCAAAAACTCCGGGCCAATGGAACGGCCTTTATCTTTATCTCACATAAAATGAAAGAAATCTTTGCCCTAGCGGATCGATACACCGTGCTCCGCAACGGCGAGTTTATCCAAAGTGGATATATAAAGGATACAACCCCCCAGGAAGTGACCACATTCATGGTGGGGGAAAAGTATTCCGAGCAGGATTCCTATGAGGCTAGGGAGCTGGGCGAGCCG
This sequence comes from uncultured Oscillospiraceae bacterium, assembly GCA_964536405.1. Taxonomy (GTDB): domain Bacteria; phylum Bacillota; class Clostridia; order Oscillospirales; family Oscillospiraceae; genus JAHHSE01. Next base: position 1,410 of record CAZHWK010000384.1, on the reverse strand, counting down.
ATTTTGGAGCTGGAGCATCTCACAGGCCAGGGCTTCGAGGATGTCACCCTTTCGGTGCGCCGGGGGGAGGTCATCGGCTTCACCGGTCTGGTGGGGGCGGGGGTGAGCGAGGTATTTCGCACCATCTTCGGGGACCTCCCCATCCAAAGCGGAACCCTGCGCTTGGAGGGCTGCGAGGTGACCGGTCACTGTATCCATAAAGCCATGCTGGCCAAGGTGTCCATGATTGCGGCCAACCGCAAGGAAAACTCTATCATTCCCGACTTCAGCCTGCTGGAAAATACCTATGTGTCGGAACATGCCCTATCGGCGATGCATCAGCATATTTCGGGGAAGAAGGAGCTTGCCAAATATGAGGCCCTTCGGGAAACGCTGAACATCAAAGCCAACTCCCACAAGGATTTGATTACCTCCCTGTCCGGGGGCAATCAGCAAAAAATTATTTTGGCCCGCTGGCTCAACACTCAGGCTGACATCCTGCTGATGGACAATCCCACCCAGGGCATTGATGTGGGGGCCAAATCGGAAATTTATCGCCTGATCCAGGAATTGGCCCAGGCGGGCAAGACCGTCCTGGTCAACACTCTGGAGATCCCTGAAATACAGAAGGTGGCGGACCGCTGCGTGGTGTTCTACCATGGGAAGATACAGGCCGAGCTGCCCCGGACGGAGATAAGCGAAGAATCCGTCATGCTGTATGCCACGGGTGCCGCCAATACAGTGGAGGTGTAATGTATGCAGAACAATCTGACAACCCTGAAGGCCCGGAAGGGGCATTCCATAACCAAAACCCTGGGCAGTTATAGTTTTGTCCTCATTTTTTTGGCTATTTTTGTGGCCTTTCTCATCGTCAACCATGGGGCTACTACCTGGAGCGGGGTCATGAACATCCTGCGTCACTCCACCGTAGTGGGCATCCTCTCCTTCGGCATGGGCCTGGTCATCATCACCGGCGGGATTGACCTGTCGGTAGGCTCCATGCTGGCTCTGGTCGGTGGACTGACCGTGGTGGTCTTTAATGCCACCAATAACCCAGTGCTGACCCTGCTTTTTGCGCTGGTGGCCGGCGCCGGATGCGGTCTGATTAACGGGGTGTTCATTGGCATTGCCAAGATGCCCGCCTTCATCGTCACCCTGTCTACCATGCTGATTTACCGCTCCATTGCCCAGTATTATCTGCGCACCATGGGCCTGTCCATCTACAACATGGACGGTACCCTCTCTACCTACGATGCCCTGTACGGTTTTGGGCAGGCCAAGATAGCCACCGTGCCGGTGGTCGGTATTATCCTCATTCTGGTTACCATCGCCATGGTCTATGTTTCCACCATGACAAAGTTCGGCAAGACGGTCTATGCCCTGGGCTCCAATGAAAAGGCCGCCCACCTAGCCGGTATCAACGTCACACGG
>CAZHWK010000383.1:0-1801 GCA_964536405.1 uncultured Oscillospiraceae bacterium | reverse complement strand
GGTTCACCATCGGCGGGCTTCTCACCCTGCTGACCGGGGCACTCTGTATCGCCCTGCCTGCCATCCGCAACTGCGGCAAACCCCTCACTTGACATGGTTTTCAAAGTTTTATACAATACTTGTGCTCTTTAAACTCTCTACAAAAGAAAGGCAGATGCATACATGCATACCCTTATTACCGTTCTTCTTTTCACCCTTGGTGTCATTTTGATTGTCAAAGGGGGAGACTGGTTTGTGGATGCGGCCACCTGGATGGCCGAAATCACTGGTATCCCCAAATTCATCATTGGTGCCACGGTGGTTTCCCTAGCTACCACCTTACCCGAACTGATTGTGTCGGCCCTGGCCGCCATGGAAGGCAAGGTGGAGATGGCCATCGGCAACGCTGTTGGCTCGGTCATCGCCAACACCGGCCTGATTTTGGCTATCTCCCTGATTGCCATGGCTGGCATCGTGGCCAAACGGCAGTTTAACATGAAGGCATGGCTGCTCATTTTCTCCTGCGTTGCCCTGTGGGTGGTCAGCCGGGGCGGCGGCCTGGGTGTCGTGGGCGGTGCAGTCATGGGGGCCATTTTCCTTGCCTATATCGTGGATAACATTGTGAAAACCAAGGAAATTGTGGCCTATGACGCCACCGGCGTGGTAGAAAGTACCTCCGCAAAAAAATCCGACCTGCCCAAGGAGCTGTTCCACTTTCTGGCCGGAACGGCCGGTATTGTCATCGGGGCACGGCTTCTGGTAGACAACGGCAGTGAGCTGGCCCGTATTTTCGGCGTTCCCGAAAATATCATCGCCCTCACCTTCGTAGCCATCGGAACCTCCCTGCCCGAGCTGGTGACCACTGTCACCGCTATCGTGAAGAAGCAGTCCTCCCTGTCAGTGGGCAATATCATCGGGGCCAACATCATCGACATGACCATGATTTTGCCCATCTGCGCCATGATTTCTGGGGGTACCCTGCCGGTCAGCCAGCAGAATATCACCCTGGATTTCCCCTTCGCCATTCTCTTTTCCCTGCTGGCCCTGGTGCCCCCCCTGCTCAAGGAGCGGTTTTATAAGTGGCAGGGCTTTGCCCTGCTGGGGGCCTATGCGCTGTACCTCGGCATCGTCATCTTTTAATCCCAATTCGTACACGAAACTGCAAATAGGAGGGTTTATTATGACAGACAAGGATCTGGTGGAAAAGGCCTTTTCCATGCTGGAACATTCCTACGTCCCCTATTCCAAATTTCCCGTAGGGGCGGCTTTGCTGCTCCGGGACGGCACCGTGTATACCGGCTGCAACGTAGAAAATGCCGCCTACGGCTCCACCATCTGTGCCGAGCGCACCGCTCTGCTCAAGGCGGTCAGCGAGGGGCATAAGGACGACTGGGTACGTCTGGCCGTTGTGGGTAACAGCAGCGACTACTGCTGGCCCTGCGGCTCCTGCCGACAGATGCTGTATGAATTCTGCCCTGAGCTGGAACTTCTGGTGGCCAACGGTGCCCATGAGTTTGTTAAGTTGCCCCTGGCTGACCTGCTCCCCCATGGGTTTGGGCCGAAATCCCTTGGGTAAATACAGAAGAAAAAAACGGAGCCTAATCAGGCTCCGTTTTTTTCTTCTCTACTGGACAGGCCCTTTTCTTTATGTTACAATAAATATAATTCGGGTGGTATACCACTCTAAAAGACAATATTTTTGTTTGGAGGATATAGTATGGTGACAGAACCCCGGAAACAGCCTGATGAGGCAAATGAACCGACCCTTTACCTGGCAGATAAGCTTTCCAACGCAAGGGCCGCCCTGGCCGCCCTGGAACCG
>CAZHWK010000382.1:0-1832 GCA_964536405.1 uncultured Oscillospiraceae bacterium | reverse complement strand
GTCAAAGACGGCAGATGGCCATTCTATCATGATTGAAAATCATGATAGAATAATTTACTTATCCATAGAAACGCTCCCCGCATTCCGGTGCGGGGAGCCTTTTTCGGAGCATACGTTTGAAAGAATTCAAACTTCATTTGAGTTTAATGCGCACCGCCAAAGGCGGCGCATGCACAATGCATGGCCATTCCAAGGCCGGTTTGTACATGAAGCGCAGCGAAGGGAATGGTCATACACATGAGTATTTTAGAGGTCAGCCACGTCAGCCACGGCTTTGGCGGGCGGCAGATTTTGCAGGACGCCTCCTTTCGCCTGCTTAAAGGGGAGCACATCGGTCTGGTGGGGGCCAACGGGGAGGGCAAGACCACCTTCCTGGACATCATCACCGGCCAGCGTTCCCCCGACGAGGGGCAGATTTCCTGGTGCAATCACATTACCACAGGCTACCTGGACCAGTTCAGCAAGTTGGAAAAGGGGCTGAGCATCCGGGATGTGCTTCGCACCGCCTTTGCCCATATGTATGAGTTGGAACAGGAAATGCTGGCCCTCTATGAAAAAATGGGGGACTGCCCCGAGGACGAGATGGAAACCCTCTTGGAGGACGTGGGGGAAATCCAGGAAATTTTGGAGCAGAGCGGCTTTTACACCCTGGACAGCAAGATTGAGGAGTACGCCGGGGGGCTGGGCCTGGGGGAAATCGGTCTGGAACGGGACGTATCCGAGCTGTCCGGCGGCCAGCGGGCCAAAGTGCTGCTCACTAAGCTGCTGCTGGAAAATCCCATGATTTTGATTTTGGACGAGCCCACCAACTTCCTGGATGAAAACCACATTCTCTGGCTCAAACGGTTTTTGCAAAACTATGAAAATGCCTTCATCCTGGTCTGCCACGACACCACCTTCCTCAACGAGGTGGTCAATGTCATTTACCATGTGGAAAATGCCGCCCTCACCCGCTATTCTGGCAATTATGAGCAGTTTATGGCCCTCTATGAGGTGAAAAAACGCCAGATTGAGCAGGCCTATGAAAAGCAGCAGAAGGAAATCGCCCAGCTGGAGGACTTTGTGGCCCGGAACAAGGCCCGGGCGGCCACTGCCACCTTGGCCCGGAGCCGCCAGAAGAAGCTGGAAAAAATGGACATCATCGAGGTTGGGAAGGAGCGGCCCAAGCCCACCTTCTCCTTCTCCCCCGCCCGCACCCCCGGCCGGGAGGTCATTCGGGCCGAGGGTCTGGTGCTGGGCTATGACGAGGCTTTGACCCGCCCGGTGGATGTGGTGGTGGAGCGCAATCAGAAAATCGCCATCCGTGGGGTGAACGGTCTGGGCAAGTCCACCCTGCTGAAAACCCTGCTGGGTCTGATTCCCCCGGTGGGCGGAACCATAGAGCGGGACCAGTTCGTGGAGGTTGGCTATTTTGAGCAGGAGGAGCGGGGCAACGACCGCACTGCCCTGGAGGAAATTTGGGCCGAGTTCCCCGGCATGACCAACGGAGAGGTTCGGGCAGCCCTGGCCAAGTGCGGTCTGACCGCCGAACACATCGAAACCCAGATGCGGGTGCTTTCTGGGGGCGAGAATGCCAAGGTGCGCCTGTGCAAGCTCATGCTTCGGCCCATGAACCTGCTGGTGCTGGACGAGCCCACCAACCATCTGGATGTGGATGCCAAGGAGGCCTTAAAAGAGGCCATCAAGGCTTATAAGGGTACCCTTTTGCTGGTGAGCCACGAGCCGGAATTTTATCAAGAGGTGGCTAACATCGTCTGGAACGTAGAGGATTGGACCACCAAGGTCATTTAAATACGCAAAAAAGAAGAGCGGACAGCTTTTGCTGTCCGCTC
>CAZHWK010000381.1:0-1834 GCA_964536405.1 uncultured Oscillospiraceae bacterium | reverse complement strand
GGGGGGTCGTATTTGCCCAGCCCTACGGCACGGAGGCCCTGCTGGAGCCAGAGGAGCAGGCCCGCATCAAGGGCACCATCGTGAACAAATTCCGGGGGGACCGTGCCATTTTGGAGCCCGGTCTGCAAACTCTGGAGCAGCTGTGCGGGGTGCCGGTGGCCGGGGTGGTGCCCTATGCCCATGTGGATATTGATGACGAGGACAGCCTGACCGAGCGGTTTGATGCCGCAGGAGTTCCCAAGCTCCTTGATCTGGCCGTGATCCGCCTGCCCCGTATCTCCAATTTCACTGACTTCAGCCCCTTTGAGCGGTATGGAAATGTGTCAGTGCGCTATGTGGACACGGTTTCTGACCTCCATCAGCCCGATATGATTTTCCTGCCGGGAACCAAAAGCACCATCGCCGACCTGAAGTGGCTTCGCCAGTGCGGGCTGGAGGCCGCCATTCAAAAGGCGGTTGCCGCCGGAACCCCGGTGTTCGGGGTCTGCGGGGGCTATCAAATGCTGGGGCGCACCGTGTCCGACCCCCATCAGGTGGAGGCCGCCGGGGTCATCGACATTCTCGGACTTGGCCTTCTGGAGATGGACACCGTCTTCCACGGAGAAAAGGTACAGACCCAGACCAAGGGGGTCTTTCACTCGGTGGGCGGGATGCTGGACGAGCTCAACGGCATGGCCTATGAGGGCTATGAAATCCACATGGGCCGCAGTGAAGCCCAAATGCCACCCCTGTTGGGGTCAGGCCATGTGTACGGAAGCTATATCCACGGTATTTTTGATGCCCCCGGCATTGCCGATACCATTTTAAAGGCCCTTTGCCAGCAAAAGGGGATTGATTTTGAAGCACTTGGAACTTTTGATGTCCACGAGTACAAGGAGCGGCAGTATGATTTGCTGGCCGACGCCGTGCGAAGCGGCCTGAATATGGATTTGATTTACCGCATCCTAAACCGTGAGGTGTGAGCAGCCCGGTAAAGAGGGAGGTGTCTTGCTATGAGTAAAATCTTCTGCATCATTGACGGTATGACCGACGGCCAGTTTCGGGCCGAGGACTATCCCCACCTGTCCTCCATGCACCTTTTTGGAGAGGTGGATACCTGCCATGGTGCCCAGGCCGAAACCTTGACCTGTGTGCTTCACCTGCTGGGGGTGCAGAACGCCCCCCCTCACCTGCGGGGTTATGTGGAGGCTCTTGGCTCGGGCCTTTCGGTGCAGAGGGATGATTTGATTTTCCGGGGAAGCTGGTTTCACCTGGACGAGCAGGGCCGCTGTACCACCCCCTGCCAGGCCCCCGAACAGGTCACCAGCAACCATTGCCGCTACTATGCCCTGGACCAGTACCGGTGCCTGCTCGTCTATCCCCATATGGCCCACAGGGTGACGCAGGTCAAAACCTATCCCCCCTGCAACTGCGCCGGAAAGCAGGCAGAGCTTCTATGCCCCCAGGGGCATCCGTCCCTTCAGGATACCTTTCGGGAGTTTTTAACCCCTGCGTGCTGTATGGTTCCCTGGGGACAGTCGGTTGCCGCAGAGCTTCCTCCCCTGGCCCAGCCCTCGGCGGCCATCTGCGGGACCACCATCGCAAAGGGCATCGCCCGCCTGCTCCATATGGATTTGATGGAGGTTCCCGGGGCCACCGGGGATGTGGACACCGACCTGACCGCCAAAACCGACGCCGCCCTTGCAGCAGCCCAGAACTATCCCTTCGTCCTGCTCCATATCAACGGGGCCGATGAGGCCGCCCACCGCAAGGACAGCATCCAGAAACGGCAGTTTATTTCCCGGGTGGATGCTCTGGTGCTTTCCCGCCTTCTTGGCTCCTCCCATGAAATCAT
>CAZHWK010000380.1:0-1861 GCA_964536405.1 uncultured Oscillospiraceae bacterium | reverse complement strand
AAATTATCATATTACTTATTATATCCTTTTTCTATCTCACCGGCATCCTAAATCCCTTCGGTGGGCAGCCGGGCACACATCCAGATTCCCTTCTCCCTGCCCAGCCAGGTCAGCAACGCCCATCTGCAATTCACGGCATATGCGGGAGCCAGCGTGGATCCCCAGAACATCCTGACCACCCTGGATGTGAATCAAAGCCGTATGGCGGCTGGAGCCTGGTACATCAGTATTCCCGTCGACCCCCTGCCCGAGCTGACCCAAATCACGGTGAAGGCCAGCCTGGGGACCCAGGAGGGCGTGGGCCGGGAGACCGAGCCGAAAACCTATAACGTGACCGTGGCCGACAGTGCCGAAAACGGCGGCTTCACCTACCTTACCAGCCCTGCCATCAGCGGCGGCACCGGGGTCTTCACCAAGGACTCCGGCCCCAATATTGCCGGGGCCTACGCCCACCTGGATACGACCACCAAGGCACTGGAGCTGTATCTCTACGGCAAGAACGGCGTGTTCACCTGGGCCGGGGACGGCGCCGCCGACCTGGTGGCCATGGGCTCCCTCCCCCTGAGGTCGGGCTCCTTCGCCGGGGTTATGGCCGTGGGGCCGGACGGGAAGGGCGGTCTGATCGCTGTTACGGACGGCATTGGCAGCACCAACAACGAGGGACTCAGCTCCCTTCCCACCCTGGACAAGGTGACCACACCGGGCTACGAAACCCCGGCATCCGGCACCATCAAGGGCGGCAACTTCCTCTACCAGTGGGATGGGACCGCATGGAGCCGGGTGGAGGATTCCTGCTTTTCCCAGTATCCCACTACCGGAGAAGGGACCCTTTACGACCAGCCGTCATACGCCCCTGCCGGTGCCGGGGCCCTGGTCCTGTCCGCCAATAATGTGTGGGTGGCCACCTATCACTGGAACGGTAGCGTCTGGGCCAAGAACGACACCACCTTCAACAGTTTCTACCGGGTCAGCGACACGGTGGCCTACGCCGGATCGGCTCAGGGCCTGTGGAAGTATGACAACGGGAGCTGGGGAAAGGTTACCCTCTCCGGCCTACCTGCTGAAGTTTACATCGCCAGCGGCAGTGCCGATGGCAGCCTGATTCTCACCGACAAGAAGCCGGGCGGCGAAGCCAGCACCTATCAGGCCTGGCTGGTGAAGGACACCACCGTTACGGTGCTTGATTTGAGCAAGTTTGGGAAGGATTCCGTCTGCAGTCTGGGCCTGGACCAGAGCGGGGGCGTATACGCCCTGCTCAACGGCCAATACACCGGCCGCCGGTACAGTAATAGCTATTACGGCAGCTATGTCTATCAGCTGGTGAACGGCCAATGGGTCTATCAGATCATGACCGACTTCAACGACCCCAAGGAAAGCCCCACCAACCTCAATGAGAAGATCCGCCCCGACGGCGTCACCGCCATGGGCTCCTCCGCCGCCGGCGTCTCCCTGATGTACGGCGCACGGAGCGCCGGGGCCATCTACATGGCGGCGGATAAGACCACCATTACTTTTGATGCACGGGGCGGTAATTTCAAGGACCAACAGTTGGCAAGCATGACTGGAACCATCCACGCCCCGGTGGATTTTGCCAAGGTGCCCAGTGTGGCAAAATCCGGCTACTCCTTCGCTGGGTGGTATTTTGACGCAGCCTGCGAGGGCAAGCACTGGGAGCCCACCGGTGCCGCCATGCCCGGGGAGAGCATCACGCTCTATGCCAAGTGGACGGAAAAGACGGTTGGCCCCGGTACCGATGACCCGGAGATGGCCTATCACCGGGAAACGGCACTGGCCAGCCTGAAAAAGCAATTTGAAAAGTATGCTCAGAGTGACTACAACACCACCAACTGGAATACTCTGG
>CAZHWK010000379.1:0-1874 GCA_964536405.1 uncultured Oscillospiraceae bacterium | reverse complement strand
CATTTCCTCCAACCGGCCCGACATTTCACGCAGAGCCTCGGCCCAGCGGGAGGTGGAGTCGGCGATAACTGCCACGTCATAGCCCATGTCACGGAAATACTCGGCAATGGTGATGCCGGTATAGATGCTGGCCTCACGGGCGGCCACCGGCATATCCGAGGTATTGGCAATCAAAACGGTACGCTTCATGAGGGACTCTCCGGTGCGGGGGTCCTGAAGCTCGGGAAACTCCCGAAGCACGTCGGTCATCTCGTTGCCCCGCTCGCCGCAGCCGATGTAAATGACGATATCCACATCCGACCACTTGGCCAGCTGGTGCTGAATGACCGTCTTGCCCGAGCCGAAGGGGCCGGGGACGGCGGCGGTACCGCCCTTGGCGATGGGGAAGAGGGTATCGATAATCCGCTGGCCGGTCAGAAGGGGCTTCTGGGGGGGATACTTATGCTTATAGGGACGGCCCACACGGACCGGCCAGTTCTGGGTCATGGTCAGCTCTTTTTTCGTGCCGTCGTCCAGCTGGAGGACGGCGATGGTGTCCCGGATGGTATGCTCCCCGCTTTCGATGGAGAGCAGGGTGCCCTTCACCTTGGGAGGGACCATGATTTTATGGAGCACCACGCTGGTTTCCTGCACGGTGCCCAGCACGTCGCCTCCGGTGAGGAAGTCCCCGGGCTTTGCCACGGGGGTGAAGGTCCACTTCTTCTCCTCGTCCAGGGCGGGCACCTGGATGCCACGGGTAATGGTGCTGCCCGCAATTTTCATAATGCTTTCCAGGGGCCGCTGGATGCCGTCATAGATATTCTCAATCAGGCCGGGGCCAAGCTCCACCGACAGGGGTGCCCCGGTGGTGACAACCTCGGCGCCGGGGCCAAGGCCGGAGGTTTCTTCATAGACCTGGATGGAGGCCGAGTCGCCGTTCATATTCAGAATTTCACCGATGAGCTTCTGCTCACCAACCCGGACCACGTCGGCCATGTTGGCTCCGGAAAGTCCGGTGGCCACGACCAGCGGCCCCGAAACCTTAACAACTTTTCCGCTCAATTTCATACCTTCCTTCGGGTAGATTTGCGTAAAAATCGACTTCCCCTTTGGGGAGTTTATTTTTTTAATCTCTTCTTCAATCTCGTCCAAGCCGTGTCCGGCTCATAGCCCTTGGAGGCCCGAAAGGCTTGTTCCGCCTGTTCAGCCTGCTTGAGGGCCTTTTTCTCGGCCCGGCCCAGGTAGGGTTGGGTTTCGTTTGCAATCAGTTCTGTGTTGAGCTTGGTGCGGGAAAACATATCCGATGACATACCCGGCATAGCGTTCTCCTTTCACACAGGGCGGAAGGGACATGGTTTTCCAGCGTTTCCGCCGCCTAGGGCGAAAATAAAATGCAGTCATGTCCGAAGAAGGACACAAGGTGAATTGCCCCACAGGGGCAAGAGAGGGTCCCCTGGGGGATGTGCCTACGAAGGACACCTCTGCTTGTGGCCGTGGCGGCCACAACCGCCTTTGCTGTGCAAAGGTGAGGGGGGTATCGAACCTTTGCATAGCAAAGGTTCGTATCTAGGGGGGATGTCATCCCCCCTGGACTACAAAATATCCGCCCCCACGGCCCGCTCCACCGACTTTTTCACGTTTGCCATGCCGATGCCCAGGGAGCCCTCCTTGCCGGGGATGAGGATAACGGCAGGGGTCAGCCGGTCCTTATACCGTTCCAGCTCGGGGGTCATGAACTGGGCGTACTGCTCGGTGAGGTAGACCACGGCGTAATTCTCCTTGGCCAGGCGGTGGAGGATGGTTCTGGCCTCCTCCACGGTTTCGGCGGGGCAGACGGTCAGGCCCAGAGCCTGGAAGCCCAGCACGCTGTCCCGGTCCCCCAGGACGGCAATTTG
>CAZHWK010000378.1:0-1884 GCA_964536405.1 uncultured Oscillospiraceae bacterium | reverse complement strand
CCCGGTACAAGGGCCGGCGGCAAAGGTCCTCCACCCCGCCGGCATGGGCCGTGGCAAGGAGAATGGCTCCACAGCCTGAGGCCATTTCCATGGCCTCCACATCCTCGGGGGCGGTAATCTCATCGGCAGCCAGCACTTGGGGGTTCATGCCACGCAGAAGCATCAGTAAGGCTTCGGCCTTGGGACATCCATCCATAATATCGGTGCGCAGGCCCATCTGCATTTGAGGCTGCCCTCCAAATACGGCGGCCAGTTCCCCCCGCTCATCTGCCACGCCAACCCGCAGGGGAGCCGTCCCCTTCCCTTCGGAAATACAGCAAATCAAGTCCCGCAAAAGGGTGGTTTTCCCCCGGCCGGGTGGGGATACAATCAAGGTGCTTTGCAGTATTCCATCCTTTTGAATACTGGGCAAAATAGCTCCGGCCAACCCATGTACCTCCCTTGCCACACGAAGAGCCAGAGAAGATATTTGCCGCAGATTGGTGACCTCACCGTTTTTCATAACCCCCGTGCCGCACAGGCCCAAGCGGTGGCCGCCACGCACGGTGACAAAACCGTTTTTTACCTGGCTCAATGCCATGTAGGCTGACGCCTGGCTGGCAATTTCCAAGGTCAGTTCCAAGTCCTCCCGAGTGACCACCGCCCCGGTTGGAACCTCACCCCTGGGACAGACCACCGTCATGGGCCTTCCGGCCCGCAGACGGATTTCTTCTGTGGTACTCTGTAATTCGTTGGGCAGTGCGTAAATGGCACTTCTCAGGTGCCGGGGCAAAAAGCCTGCCGCCTGGCTGAGTTGTTCTTTGGCATATTCCGTGACCATGGCTGTCACCTCTCCTGTGTTGATGCCCTATTCTATGAACGGTTGTCCAAGCCTAGAACATAAATTGCCCGGCGACTTTTTCTGCACAGTAAAACATGCAGGCCTTCTCGATTTCACGAGAAGGCCTGCATGTTTCGTATATCCATTTTATAGCAGCAAATAAATAGTCCTATCGGTTTTGATGCCGCTGGGCGGCCAGAAGAGTATTTTCCATCAGGACTGCCCGGGTCATGGGGCCGACCCCTCCCGGAACAGGTGTAAAGGCAAATGCCTTTTCATATACTTCAGGCACACAATCTCCGCAGAGTTTTCCCTCCGAATTCCGGTTCATAGCCACATCCACCACAACGGCCCCCTCCTTCACCATATTGGAGGTGATAAGGCCGGTTTTTCCCACGGCGGCCACCAGAATGTCAGCCTGACGGCAGACCTCCGGCAGGTCACGGGTACGGGAATGGCAGATGGTTACCGTGGCATTGCGGCGCAGCAGGAGCATAGACATGGGCTTGCCTACAATGTTAGAGCGGCCCACCACCACGCAGCTTTTACCCGCCGGGTCGATGCCGTATTCGTCCAACAGCTCCATGACACCGGCAGGGGTACAGGGAAGGAAGCCCTCCTCCCCCAGCAATAGCTTACCCACGTTTATGGGATGGAAGCCATCCACGTCCTTATCGGGCCAGATGGCATTCAGCACCTTACTTTCATCCTGACCAGGCAAAGGGAGCTGAACCAGGATGCCGTCAATCTCCTCCCGGTTATTCAGCACCTCAATGAGGTCCAGCAAATCGGCCTCGGAGGTCTGTGCAGGCAGGGTGTATTCCTCACTGTAAAATCCGCATTCCTCGCAGTCCTTCCGCTTGCTGGCGACATAGACCTTAGAGGCTGGATTTTCCCCTACCAAAACAACGGCCAAGCCCGGTTTTCTGGCAAGGTTTTTAGCCTTACAGGCTATTTCCCTCTTACGCTTTTCGGCCAGAGCCTTCCCATCAAGCTTCGTCCCCATGATTCATGTCCTCCTGTTGGTTATTCTGTGCCTGGATAGGAAGCTTGTCCACATAGAG
>CAZHWK010000377.1:0-1887 GCA_964536405.1 uncultured Oscillospiraceae bacterium | reverse complement strand
AACTATGGAACTTTTACATGATGTATTTTTCTCTCTGCTAGCCGAATACTCCCCCACCGAAAAAAGCTATCGGGAATTACGTCATCGGGAACAAACACTCTACACCCAGCTTTCCCAGCGGGAGAGTGAGCTATTGGATGACTATCTGTCCATCGCCAGTGAGCGGGAATATCTGGACTGCCAGGCCTTCTTCCATCAGGGAATTCGCCTGGGACTGGAATTACTGCGCTTATAAGCAGGCTTCCAGGGCCTCCAAGGCCCGCTGGGAAATCTCGGCATTCTTATTCCGTTTTCCCTTCACCCGGTGGTCCAGGGGGGGAATCAGCCCAAAATTCACGTTCATGGGCTGGAAATCCGCCACGCTTTCATTGCTGACATAGAGAGCCAAGGCCCCGATGGCAGTTTCCCGTGGGAAATTCAAAGGCTCCTCCCCCAGCAGACGGCGGGCCAGCTCTATGGCACACAAGGCCCCCGAGGCCGTGGACTCCACATAGCCCTCCACCCCGGTAATCTGCCCGGCGAACATAACCCGCTCCTGCCCACGAACCCGGTAATACCGGTCCAGAAGCCGGGGGGAATCCAAATAGGTATTCCGGTGCATCACCCCATACCGCAAAAATTCAGCGTTTTGGAGGGCGGGTATCATGGAAAAGACCCGCTTCTGCTCCCCCCACTTCAAATGGGTCTGGAAGCCCACCAGATTATAGATGCTCCCCTCGGCATTGTCCCGCCGAAGCTGGACAACGGCATAAGGCTCCTTCTCGGTTTTGGGGTCCTTCAGCCCACGGGGCTTCAGGGGGCCATAGCGCAGGGTATCCACTCCACGGCGGGCCATAACCTCCACAGGCATACAGCCCTCAAAGACATTCTGGTCCTCAAAGCCATGCACCTCGGCCTCCTCGGCCCCGCAGAGGGCGGCGTGGAAATCGGCGTACTCCTCCTGGGAGAGGGCGCAGTTGATATAGTCGGCGGTGCCCTTGTCATAGCGGGAGGCAAACCAGGCCTTCTCCATGTCCACACTCTCATAGCTGACCAGAGGGGCGGCGGCATCGAAGAAGTTCAGATACCGACTTTCAGGAAAAAAGTGACCAATGGCCTCGGCCAGTGGGTCCGAGGTCAGGGGTCCGGAGGCCAAAATGACCTGGCCTTCGGCGGGAATTTCAGTCACTTCCTCCTCCACCACCGTGATAAGGGGGTGGCTGCGGATTTTCTCGGTGACAGCCTTAGCAAAGCCGTGGCGATCCACCGCCAAAGCTCCCCCCGCCTCCACCCGGTGGGTGTCGGCACAGGAGAGAATCAGGCTGTCCAGCCGCCGAAGTTCTTCCTTCAAAAGACCCACAGCGTTTTCCAGCTGATCGGAACGCAGGGAGTTGGAGCAGACCAGCTCGGCAAAGTCATCGGTATGATGGGCGGGGGTGCGCTTTTTTGGCTTCATTTCGTACAGCCGCACCGAAATCCCCCGCTGGGCCAGCTGCCAGGCCGCTTCACAACCCGCCAGACCGGCCCCAATGATGGTGACCTGCTCCATTTATGCCTCCTTGGCCTTCTTGGCCGTCGTCTTTTTCGCCGCTGGTTTTTTGGCGGCGGTTTTTTTCGTGGCTTCCTTCTTGGGGGCCGCCTTTTTAGCCGGAGCCTTCTTGGTTGTGGCTTTCTTTTCCGCAGGCTTCTTGGCCGCCGTTTTCTTGGTGGCGGTCTTTTTCTCGGCCGCCTGCTCGCTCTTGTCGGCTGCGGCATCCCCTTCGGCAGTGGTCTTTTTCTTATAGCCGCCCCGCTTGTCCTCCGGGAGGAAGGCGGGGCATTTTTCGTTGATACAGAAGGGTTTCTTGGCCCCTCGGCCCGACTTTTTGAACATGGTCTGCCCGCACTCGGGGCAGTTGTCCTTCACGG
>CAZHWK010000376.1:0-1892 GCA_964536405.1 uncultured Oscillospiraceae bacterium | reverse complement strand
GATTTTGTGGGGCGGCAAGAAAGAGATGCGGAGTTTGGGGACGGTGCAGATACCCACCGAGGCCTTTATGGCGGTACTCAAGCTGGACGAGGAGTAAAAAAGCATCTTTTTAGCCCTCTTGGGGCCCCGCACAGCGGGGCGGCCCTTGGGCCGTAAATTCGTAGTGAAACGAAGAATTTCCGCAGGGGCAATTCACTTGCCCCGAGGATGTGAAATCAAATATGGGGTCCCCGCAAAATCATGGATTTTGTGGGGGCTGCAATGAAAATCTCCCGCTTTGTATGGAAGGCTGGCAAATCACGGATTGCCTGTCCCCACACGAAGCGGGAGATTTTATGTTTTTGAAAGAAATGCAGAGCAGATTTGAAGATGTGGAAACATGGCAGAGGTGGGCCCCCGCTGTGGCAGGCGAGATTTCTCCTTTTAGGAAAAGCACTCTACTCGAAAAAACGTTCTAAAAACTATTGACAAAACTAGAACGAATGTTGTATCATAAAATCAAACAGAAGTTCTATGAAACAAATGGACGAGAACAGATGGGAAAAAGGTCCGGTTTATGGGATATAAAATTGGGTAGAATACAGACAACCTAAAAAAGGAGGAGACAACATGCAAGTGCGTACTTACTGCACCAGTTGGGCTATCATTGTGGTGGGGGTCTCCCTCATGCTGAGAGTTCTGGGCGTGGGTTAAAAAGCCCGACTGGCACCCATACGAAATATAGCGGCTGGGCCCCATTCCCTGCCGCTATATTTTGTAGACTACTATAATATAAGAAAAATGGGTAAAATTCTCTTGCCTTTTTGGGGGAATTATGATACCCTACTAAGGCATGAAATGCAGCCCTCCGCTTAGTTTCGGGGAAAGCAGCGGTTTTTACACCGGCTCCACCCACCCGTTACCCGGCGCTTGGGTCAAAATGAAAGGTGGAAAACACACATGATCCGTAAGGACGACAAGACTGCCGTTATTGAGCAGAACCGTACCCATGGCACCGACACCGGTTCCCCCGAGGTTCAGATTGCCATTCTGACCGCCCGCATCAACGAACTGACCGAGCACCTGAAGGTTCACAAGCAGGACAACCACTCCCGCCGTGGCCTGCTGAAGATGGTTGGTAAGCGCCGCAAGATGCTGGACTATCTCATGGCCAAGGACATCGAGCGTTACCGTGCCATTATCGCCAAGCTGGGTATCCGTAAGTAAAAGACGAAATTGGGAGCGGTGCGGGTTGCATCGCTCCCATTTTTGCAAAAAATTGAGTGCGGCGGCGTTTTTTGCCGTTTTAGCAGTTGAAAAAGTGTCTGAACGGCGAAGGCCGGGTGGGGCCTTTTTTCAAGTGCTAAAAGGAAGAAACTCCGCCGTGCGCCACACAATTAAAGGAGGACTTTCTCATGGCAACTATCATTAAGCAAAAGCAGTTTAATCCCCACGTTTATACCATGGATGTGGCGGGCCGCCCCCTCAAAATTGAGGTGGGCAAGGTGGCCGAGCTGGCCAACGCCTCTGCCCTGGTGACCTACGGCCAGACCACTGTGCTGGTGGCCGTCACCGCCTCTCCCCGTCCCCGGGACGGCATCGACTTCTTCCCCCTGAGCGTGGATTTTGAAGAAAAGCTCTACGCCGTGGGCCGCATTCCCGGCTCCTTCATGCGCCGGGAGGGTCAGCCCTCCCTGCCCGCCGTGCTGGCTTCCCGTGTGATTGACCGCTCCATCCGGCCCCTGTTCCCCTATGACTTCCGCAACGACGTGGTGGTGACCTGCACCGTCATGAGCCTGGACCGTGACTGCTCCCCCGAGTTCACCGCCATGGTGGGAGTGTCGGCCTGTCTGTCCTTCTCCGACATCCCCTGGGCCGGCCCCATCGGCTGCCTGGAGGTTGGCTATGTGGAC
>CAZHWK010000375.1:0-1906 GCA_964536405.1 uncultured Oscillospiraceae bacterium | reverse complement strand
GTTCGCAGCATGACAAAAAGAAATGGTGGATGCCCGCCGGGGCAACCCCGGCACGCACCTCGACCCCCGCAGGGGTCGAAATCCCCCCACGGCCCGCAGGCCGTGTTCCATAAATCGGCCTGTCATGCTGCGGATTGGGCCTATGGCCGGGTCGCTAAGTACGACCTACGCAAAAAATGCCGTTGCCTTCGGCAACCTGTTTTTTTGTCTTCGGTCTAGCTTAGCTTCCCTATGGGCCTATCCTGCGCACTTCGTACTGTCATGCTGCGGATTGGGCACGCTTGTCGGAAAAATAAGTGATCACTCCGCCAAAAATGCCGCCAGTGTGCGCACTGGACTGTTTTTTGGTCTGCGTTTGCCTTGTTTTTCCGACGTGCCTATCCTTCGCACTCTGCAGCGTGAAGAAAACTTGCCAGGGGCAAGTTTTTAGCGTAAGCCCGACACATTCTATGTGTCGGGGGGAACCTTGCTAGGAATGGAGAGTACTGGGCTTGGATGGGTTTGTCATGCTGCGGATTGGGCACGCTTGTCGGGGTAATAACCTCTCCGACTTCGCAAAAATCTTCCCTTGCCCGTTGGGCAAGGTCAAATTTTCGCATCCGCTCCGAGGTCTATCCCCCCGGCGTGCCTATCCTTCGCACTTCGCACAAATCCACCAAAAATACACCCGCTTTTTTGGCTCTAATTTGCCGGAAAAGCGGGTTGTTTTCCCTTGACGGGGTGATACCAAATACGGTATTATAGACACGTTGATAAAAAAGAGTGACACAAGATATTGTGTTTGAAAGAAAGAACGCAAAAGAGGAGTGCAGACCATGGTCATTACCGAAATCAGAAAAAGAGACGGCCGTACCGCCCCGTTCAGCGAGGAAAAGATTGCCGTTGCCATCACCAAGGCCTTTGATGCCACCTACAAACCCGGCTACGACGAAATTGCCTGCCGCTTGGCGGCTGAGGTGTCCTCCATCCTGGCGGTGGAGGGGGTCGCCTGCCCCGAGGTGGAGCATATCCAGGACATTGTGGAACGGGTCTTAATGGAAAACGGCTATGTCCAAACGGCCAAGGCCTATATCC
Source organism: uncultured Oscillospiraceae bacterium (assembly GCA_964536405.1). GTDB lineage: Bacteria > Bacillota > Clostridia > Oscillospirales > Oscillospiraceae > JAHHSE01. Next base: position 832 of record CAZHWK010000375.1, on the reverse strand, counting down.
TCTATCGGTCTGACCGCTCCCGCTCCCGGGAGATGAATACCCGTCTGATGAAGATTTACGAGGATATTGCCTATTCTGATGCGGTAGACTCCGACATCAAGCGGGAAAATGCCAACATCGACGGGGACACCGCCATGGGCTCCATGCTGAAGTTTGGCTCCGAAGGGGCCAAGCAGTTTTACGATATGTTTGTCCTTAATCCCGAACATGCCAAGGCACACCGGGAAGGGGACATCCACATCCATGACCTGGACTTCCTGACCCTCACCACCACCTGCTGTCAGATTGACCTGCTCAAGCTGTTCAAGGGCGGCTTCTCCACCGGCCACGGCACCCTGCGGGAGCCAAATGACATCGCTTCCTACGCCGCCCTGGCCTGTATCGCCATCCAATCCAACCAAAACGACCAGCACGGTGGCCAGTCGGTGGTAAACTTCGATTACAGCATGGCCGAAGGGGTACGGAAAACTTTTGTGCGGCTCTACCGGCAGAACCTGGCCCGGGCCATTTTCCTGCTGGACGACCGGGAGGACCCCGAGCAGACCATCAAGGCTCTCATTGCCGCCCTGGAGGCCGAAACCGGCCTTTTCCCCAAGCTGGAAGGCTGTGAGGACTATCTGGCCGCCGAGCTTCCCGTGCTGATGGAAACCTTTGGAGACAGCGAGGAAGAGCTGAAAAAGTGCCAGAAATTTGCCCATATGCGGGCCACCAAGGAAACCGACCGGGCCACCTTCCAGGCCATGGAGGCCCTCATCCATAACCTGAACACCATGCACTCCCGGGCCGGGGCACAGACCCCCTTCTCCTCCATCAACTACGGCATGGACACCTC
>CAZHWK010000374.1:0-1918 GCA_964536405.1 uncultured Oscillospiraceae bacterium | reverse complement strand
GGCCGGGGCCGATGTGCTTCACCTGGGGGTCATTCCAACCCCCGGCGTGGCCTGGGTAACTGTGGCAAACCAGGCCGATGCTGGCATTGTGATTTCGGCCTCCCACAATCCCTTTGAGCACAATGGCATCAAGATTTTTAACGGCGAAGGCTTTAAGCTGTCCGACGCACTGGAAAACGAGATTGAGGAGATCATCCTCTTCAAGAAGAAAACAGCGCTGAAAATTGGGGCCGATATTGGGCAGGTCACCTACGCCGACCTTCAGGAGTCAGAGGCCTATATTGACCATCTGGCCTCCACCGTGGATGCGGATTTGGCCGGAATGCGAATTTTGGTGGACTGTGCCAACGGAGCGGCTTCGGCCACGGCCGCACGCCTCTTTGACCGTTTCCCAAAGCTACATACTGACATCATCAACGCCGACCCCGACGGCATCAACATCAATCGTGACTGCGGTTCTACCCACATTGAAAAGCTGGCTGCCATGGTGAAGGCCGGGGGCTATGACCTGGGGCTGGCCTTTGATGGGGACGCCGACCGCTGTCTGGCGGTGGATGAACAGGGCCAGTTAATTGACGGAGATAAGATTATGGCCATCTGTGGCCTGATGCTCAGAGGAGAAGGAAAGCTGTCTGGCGACACCATTGTGGCCACCGTCATGAGCAACCTGGGCCTGCATATTTTTGCCAAGGAAAACAGCATGAACTTGCTCTGCACCGATGTGGGGGACCGCAACGTGCTGGAAAAAATGCTGGAGGGCGGCTTTGCCATTGGCGGGGAGCAGTCGGGTCATATGATTTTCCTAGAGCATGCTACCACCGGGGACGGTCAGCTTACCGCCCTTCAGCTTTTGCGGGCCGTTTGTGGACAGAAGGCCTCCTCCATGGCTGCCGTATGCGCCAGCTATCCCCAGGTACTCATAAATGTCCCTGTGTCCAGCAAGGAGCAAAAGGTCGAAATGATGGCTTCGGAGGCTTTGAAGGCTGCCATTTCCCAGGAGGAAGAGGCTTTGGCCGGCTCGGGCAGAATTTTGGTACGCCCCTCGGGGACTGAGACCCTCATTCGGGTTATGGTGGAGGCCAGGGAAGAGGCCGTAGCTCAAACGGCGGCTGAAAAACTGGCAGCTTTTATCCAAGCCATCTGAAGATGCCACCGTGATTTTTTATCGTGTAGCTGTGCAAAATGATAAAAAATCACGAAAAAACAAGAACAGAATAAAATAATTTGCATAATGCTTGACATCCACCTCATTTTGCGAGTATAATATTGGAGGATAAAAGGATATGGAACCCACTGCCAATCCGAAGCTCGACCTTACCGATGAAGCGTTATGCGCACAGGTTGCACAAGGCGACCGCATCGCGGAAGAGATGCTCGTGATGCGATATAATCGTCTGGTGCGGGTCTGTGCGCGTCCTTATTTTCTGGCTGGTGGGGACAGCGAAGACCTCATCCAGGAGGGAATGGTAGGATTGCTCCATGCCGTGCGGGAGTATCAGCCCGGCAAAGAGGTCGCTTTTCGCACCTTTGCCGAAACCTGTATTCGCAACCGCCTTTTTTCCGCAATTAAAGCAGCGACCAGAGATAAGCACACGCCCTTGAACAACTATATCTCTTTCGAAACCCCCTCTTTTGACGGGAACACCGATTACGCCACCTTTCCGCCTCAGTCCGAGCAAGCAAACCCCGAAACTCTCTACATCAACCGTGAGAGTCACAGGGAGCGGGCTGAGTGCCTCCGGGATCGTCTATCCGGTTTTGAAGCAGAGATCCTTGGGTTGTATTTGACCGGGCTGTCCTATTCGGAAATCGCAGCCGCGGTAAATCGTCCCCCGAAGTCGGTGGACAACGCTGTCCAGCGCATCCGGCGCAAACTGGCGCAGCAAATTCCTTTTGGCGATTTCAGCGAAAGCTGAAC
>CAZHWK010000373.1:0-1921 GCA_964536405.1 uncultured Oscillospiraceae bacterium | reverse complement strand
CACCCAGTGGTCGTGTAGTGCCACGGTTTTTTCTTTGGGCCGCCGTTTCTTTTTTGACAAGACAAAATCGGAGTGCGGAGAACCCGGGAGCAGGGCAACAGCGAAACACGCAGACAAAAAACAGGTTGGGCGAAGCCCAACGGCATTTTTGCGGAGTGTTGAGCAGTTGGCCGTTGCGGAGGGTTCGCAGCATGACAAAAAGAAATGGTGGATGCCCGCCGGGGCAACCCCGGCACGTTTCCTCGCCCCTCGCAAGGGGCGAAATTCCTTGTCTTGGCCGGCGGCCGGCCATCGCTCCTCGCCGTCCTCAGACGGCGAAACTCTCCCCTCGCAGGGGCAACCCTGGCACATTTCCTCGCCCCCCACAGGGGGCGAAAGTCCCCCCCGCCCCTGGGAAGGGGCCAACATATAGTCCGAGTGGAGGAACACTATGAAAATCATCGTAGACGCCATGGGCGGCGACAACGCCCCCGCCTGCAATGTAAAAGGCGCACTCAATGCCATCAAGGAATATGGTGTGGAAGTCATTCTGGTGGGCCGGGGAGAGGAAGTTCTCGCCTGCCTGGAGAAGGAGGGTATCACCGACCTGCCTCCCGGACTGGAAATCGCCCATGCCGACCAGGTGGTGGAGATGTGCGACAACCCCGCCAGCGCATTTAAGGAAAAAAAGGACTCCTCGCTGACCGTCGGCCTGAACCTGCTCAAAAACGGGGACGGGGATGCCTTCGTGTCGGCAGGCTCCACCGGGGCACTTCTGTCAGCGGCCACCCTGCTGGTCAAACGGGTGAAGGGGATCCGGCGGGCCGCCATGGCCCCCGTCATTCCCACCGGCGGCGGGGGAGCCGTCCTCATCGACTGCGGGGCCAATGCCGAGTGTACCCCGGAATATTTGCTTCAATTCGCCTTCATGGGCAGCTACTATGCCGACCATGTGCTGGGCCGTCCTGAACCTCGTGTGGGCCTTCTGAATATTGGCAGTGAGCCCAGTAAGGGCACCGACCTCCAGCGGGAAACCTATGCCCTTTTGCAAAAGGCCGGGGAAGAGGGACGCATCCACTTTGTGGGCAACGTGGAGGCACGGGAAGCCGTGTTCGGTGCTGTGGATGTCATTGTGGCCGATGGCTATTCGGGCAACATCTTCCTCAAGGCCCTGGAGGGCACCGGGATGTTCATGGCCGGAGAAATGAAGAAGCTGTTCAAGAAAAACCTGCTGACCAAGCTGGCCGCCCTGCTGGTTTCGGGGGGCATCAAGGACTTTAAGAAACTTCTGGACTCCCGGGAAGTGGGGGGCACTGCTCTGCTTGGCATTTCCAAGCCGGTCATCAAGGCCCACGGTTCTTCGGACGACTATGCCATCCAAAATGCCATCCGCCAGGCCGCCAAGGTGGCCTCCTCGGGCATCACCGAGGATATTGCGGAAAACGTGGAGTATATGAAGCTGGAGAAGGCGGAAAAGGCCCCGGCCGACGGGGTTTGACAAGAACTTCAAAAAGACTTCGGAAAAGTTTACAAATTGTTCTTGACAGGTGGGTAAAAACTCCCTATTATGTGATTGAACCACAGACCACTGACGAAGGAGTCGAGATGAATGATTTTTGAAAAGCTGGCTGAAATTGTGGCCGAGCAGTTTGGCACGCAGGTGGACGACATCACCATGGACACCACCTTTGACGGGGACCTGAACGCTGATTCCCTGGACATTGTGGAGCTTTCCATGGCCCTGGAAGAGGAGTTCGGCGTGGCCGAAATGAGTGAGGATGACCTCTCCGGTGTGACCACCGTAGGCGATTTGGTCAAATATCTGCAAAATAAGCTGGATTAACCGGCAAATCCCCGCCTTGGGCGGGGTTTTGTTTTGAAAGGAATGTACGATGAAGACCTTGGAAGAAGTGTTGGGCTACGAATTTAGGGACAAGTCCCT
>CAZHWK010000372.1:0-1922 GCA_964536405.1 uncultured Oscillospiraceae bacterium | reverse complement strand
GAATAAGTCCGACTTTTTTACCGCCCCCGCCTCGGCCCGGTTCCACGGGGCCTTTGAGGGCGGGCTGTGTGAGCATAGCCTGAATGTGTATCACTGTCTGTGCGACTATCTGGCCCGGCCCCGGGTGCAGGAGCTTTACGGAGTGGAGGTGCCCCAGGAGTCCATCGCCATTGCCGCCCTGCTCCACGACCTGTGCAAGATTGATTTTTACACGGTGTCCACCCGGAATGTGAAAAATGAGCAGACCGGCCAGTGGGAAAAAAAGCCCTACTATACCATTGAAGAAAAGCTCCCCTACGGCCACGGGGAGAAAAGCGTATACATCATCTCGGGCTTTATGAAGCTCACCCGGCCCGAGGCCATGGCCATCCGCTGGCATATGGGCTTTTCGGGCAATGAGGACCCCAGAACGGTGGGCCAGGCCCTCCAGCAGTATCCCCTGGCCTTTGCCCTTGCCACCGCCGATATGGAAGCGACGTATTTTCTGGAAAATGAAGAGGTGTAAATTTCGTGGCACGGAAAAGAGAAAATGATTTGGGCAATGACAGACTTGGCCCCCTGCTGCTGCGGCTGGCTCTGCCCGCCATTATGGCCCAGCTGGTCAATGCCCTATACAACATCGTGGACCGGATGTATATCGGCCACATCGAAGGGGTGGGTCACCTGGCCCTGACCGGGCTTGGCGTGGCCTTCCCGGTTATCATGTTTATTTCGGCCCTGTCGGCGCTGGCAGGGGTGGGAGGAGGAGCCCGGGCGGCCATCGCCATGGGTGCGGGGGATAACGAGGGGGCAAATGCCATTTTGGGCAACTGCACCACCCTGCTGATTGCCCTTTCGGTGGCGGTTACCGTCCTGTTCCAGATTTTTAAGGACCCCATGCTGCTGCTCTTCGGGGCCAGCGAGAATACCCTGAGCTTTGCCTCGGACTATCTGGGCATCTACCTGTGGGGAACCATTGCCGTTCTGCTTTCCATGGGGCTGAACAATTTTATCAGCACCCAGGGCTTTGCCGGGGTGAGCATGGGCACGGTGATTATCGGGGCCATTTGCAACATTATTTTGGACCCTATCTTTATTTTCGGGATGAACATGGGGGTGCGGGGTGCCGCCCTGGCCACCATTTTGGCCCAGGGGGTGTCGGCTGTTTGGGTGCTGTGGTTTTTAACCGGGAAAAAGTCCAAGCTGAATATTCAGCGGCGGCACCTGCGTATAAACCCCAAGGTACTGCTTCCCGTAGTGGCCGTTGGGGTGTCCCCCTTCATTATGCAGGCCACCGAAAGTCTGGTGAACATCGCCCTGAACTCTTCCCTGAAGACCTATGGCGGAGACTTGCATGTGGGGGCCATGACCATTGCCTCTTCGGTGATGATGGTGTTGGTCATGCCCTTTATGGGGCTGACCCAGGGGGCCCAGCCCATCATCGGCTATAACTACGGGGCGGGGAAGTTTGACCGGGTGAAAAAGACCTTTGCCATGCTGTTTGCGGGGGGCCTGGTTTTGAGTATCAGCGGGTTTTTGCTGGTACAGCTTTTCCCCCAGGTATTTATCGCCATTTTCAACGACAAGCCCGAGCTGGTGGAGGCCACCGAATGGGCCATGCACATCTATTTTGGCGGTATGTTCATGCTGGGTATGCAATTCTCCTGCCAGCAGACCTTCGTAGCCCTTGGGCAGGCCAAGGTTTCCCTGGTGCTGGCCTTCCTGCGAAAGATTTTCCTGCTCATTCCGCTAATTTATATTCTGCCCCTCTTCCTCACCAATCAGGTGTTTGCGGTCTATCTGGCCGAGCCGGTGGCCGACATTCTGGCCGCTACGGTGACAGGAGCGGTCTTTTTCTGGAAGTTCCCCCGGATTTTAAAGGCCCGGGAGCAGGAGCTTGGCTCTCAAGCCCAGGACTAAAACAGCATATGTGCAATACAGCG
>CAZHWK010000371.1:0-1958 GCA_964536405.1 uncultured Oscillospiraceae bacterium | reverse complement strand
GGGTGGGGCTGGACGAGGGGGAGGCTGGGGGGTTGGTGCTACACCGGGGGGGGCGGGGGTTGGACTGTCCGTCACCACCGCCGGGCCGGTCACCGGCTCCCCCTGGCCGGGCAGGGTCAGTTCGCTCATCAAATACCAGCCGGACACTCCAATGGCGGCCACACACAGGAACAATACGATGTAGAAGCCCCGTCCTGCCAGGAAATCTCCCACCGCCTGCTTCATCGGTTTCTTCATGGAAACACCTCCAAGGCTATTTTGGACAGCCCAGCCTTGGCTTATACACCTTCCCTGTGCAAATTTTATTTGCTTTGCCTCCTCATTCATGTTATTCTGTATATGCTTAGTATATACAGTTTGCCATTTCTTTCATTTTTAAGAAAAACTTTATCTTTTACCAAAGAAATTTATACCTTTCCAGCGTAGGATAATCAGTAAGATGTGAACAGTTTTCAAACCTTTTCCCTTCGCCCTTGAAGCGCCTGGTAAACAAGACTATAATAATATGCACATTTTCAAGGATTGTACAGCGGGCAGACTGCCCACCGACCTGCCCGCCGGGCCCATTTGTAAAGGAGAACCAACATGGAAAACACAACTTTGACCCAGGAAAACGCAAGTCAAGTACCCGAAAGCCCCACCAAAGCATCCAAACCCTCCAAAGCCCTCAAGGCCCCCAAGAAAAAGCGCAAGTGGGTCAAGCGTGTTATCATCGTCGGGGTGCTGGTAGCCATCATTGCGCTGCTGTTCAACCAGTGTATGAGCTCAGGCAAAGCCGCCTTGTCCAGCCTGTACTTAGTGGAGGAAGCTTCCACCAAAGAAATGACGGTCATGGTTTCCGGCAAGGGGACGGTGGAGCCGATTGACTCCTACAAGGTTACCGCCCTGGTAAAGGGGGAAATTTTGGATGCTCCCTTTGAAGAAAACGACACGGTGGAAAAGGACCAGCTTCTCTTCCGCATTGACTCTGGCGATGTGGAAAACTCCATTGCCCGGGCCGAATTGGCCCTGGAGCAGGCCAAGCTGAGCTATAACCAGCTTCTGCGCAGCCAGAAGGACACCCAGCTTACCGCCAATGCCGACGGGGTTATCCAAACCCTGTCCTTTGACCCTGGCGATAATGTCAATGCGGGCAGTGTGGTGGCCACCATTTTAAATAACACCACCATGAAGCTCACCGTTCCCTTCCACGCCGCCGACGCCGCCACCTTCTTCGTGGGCCAGGCCGCCACCGTGGCGGTGGATGGCACAGTGGAAACCATCTCGGGCACCGTGGACGAAATTTCGGCCACCAGCAGTGTTGGCACCGGCGGCACTCTGGTGCGCAATGTCACCCTGAAGGTTCTAAACCCCGGCGTTCTGGACGTGACCAGCACGGGCACGGCCACCGTGAACGGGGTCACCTGCGCCGCTTCGGCCCCCTTTGAGTATGCCGCCAACAAGCAGGTCATTGCCAAAACCTCGGGGGAGCTGGCCGCCCTGTATGTCAAGGAGGGCGAGACGGTCACCAACGGTCAGCTTATCGGGTCCTTCAAAGGGGATACCATCTCTGACCAGATTGAAAATGCCCGCCTTGGGGTTCGCTCGGCCGAGCTGAGTCTCCAGTCGGCCAAGGACAGTCTGGACAACTACACCATCAAAGCCCCCATCGCCGGTACCATCATCGAGAAAAATTATAAGGCCGGGGACAATGTGGACCCTTCCACCGCCACCGCTTCGGGGGCACCCACCTATATGGCGGTCATTTATGATATGTCCACCCTCACCTTTGAAATGAAGATTAACGAGCTGGATGTAAGCAAGCTGAAGGTTGGCCAAAGTGTCACCTTCACCACCTCGGCCGTGGAGGGCAAAACCTTTACCGGCCATGTGGATAAAATCAACATCAACGGCACCACCCAGAACGGCTCCACCACCTACCCCGTCACCGTTGTGGTAGACGACTATGAGGGCCTTTT
>CAZHWK010000370.1:0-1971 GCA_964536405.1 uncultured Oscillospiraceae bacterium | reverse complement strand
TTGCCCCAAAGGGGCAAGAGAAGCCACCCTGGGGTGTTTTTGCGGAGTGTTGAGCAGTTGACCGTTGCGGAGGGTTCGAAGCATGACAAAAAAGAAATGGGTTTGGCCCTGGCCGGAAGGCCAACGTCCCGCCGTTGCAATCGGCGAAACAACTTCGGGCGGACATCATCCGCCCTCCTGGGAGGCAATTACCATGGATGATTCCTGGCTGCACGACTATCTGCTCTCCCTCCCCGGGGCTGAGCACGACTACAAGCTGGAGTGGGGATGGGACCGCTACACCATTCGGGGCAAGATGTTTGCGGCCCTGTGTACCCCCGGCGAAAAACACAAGGTCTATGGCGGGCGCAGGCTGATAAACCTCAAGTGTGACCCCCGGCTGGCCCAGGGCTTCCGGGAGGAGTACCCCCAGTGGGTTCTGCCCGGGTTTTACATGGATAAGCAGAACTGGAACGCCGTTTTTCTTGACGGAGAGGTGCCCGAAGAAGCCTTGCGGGACATGTGCCACCTGGCCCACAGGCTGATTTTGGAAAAGCTGCCGAAAAAGACCCAGAAGGAAATTTTGGGCCTTGAATAGATTGAGAAGTTTATAGAGCTTTGGATGCCTGAGATCACATTCATTAAAAATGATAGAAAAGAAGGATGAAAACCATGAAGTATACCCAGCTTGGTAAAACCGGCCTGAAGGTGGCTGAAATTTCCTTTGGCGGCATTCCCATTCAGCGCAGTGACGCCCAAAACACCATGGCCGTGGTGGATGCTCTGGAAAAGTACAGCATGAATTACATCGACACCGCCCGGGGTTACACCGTGTCCGAGGGTTATCTGGGGCAAGCTCTTCAGGGCCGCCGGGAGAAGTTTATCCTGGCCACCAAATCCATGAGCCGGGACTATGCGGGCATGAAGCAGGACATTGAAACCAGCCTTCATAACTTGCAGACCGATTACATCGACGTCTATCAGCTTCATAACCTGCCTGTGAAGGACTTTGAGCAGGTTTTTGGTCCTGATGGAGCCTATAAGGCCCTGTTGGAGGCCAAGCAGGCCGGGAAAATCGGCCATATCGGCGGCACCGCTCATGCTCTGGATGCCCTGGAACTGATGATTGGGGAGTATGGGGACAGGTTTGAAACCGTCATGTTTCCCTATAACATTGTGGAGCTTCACGGTCACGACCTGCTCAAGCAGGCCCGGGAGAAGGGCATTGGCACCATCTGCATGAAGCCCCTGGCCGGGGGCAATTTGGACGACTGGAGGCTGGCCCTGCGGTTCATTGCCAACTCCGGGGTCATTGATGTGTCCATCCCCGGAATGGGCAGTGTGGAGGAGGTGGAGCGCAATGCCGCCGCCGCCGAGGAGCTGACGCCCCTTACCGTCGAGGAACTGGAGGAATGTCAGCGCATTCGGGATGAGCTGGGCAGTCACTTCTGCCGCCGGTGCAACTACTGCGCTCCCTGTGCCCAGGGTATCAACATTCCGGGCAACTTCCTGATGGTCAACTATCTGCGCAAGTACGATTTGGCCGATTGGGCACGGGAGCGGTACCTTGCCATGCCCCACACCGCCAGCGACTGCGTGGAGTGCGGGGAGTGCGAAACCCGCTGTCCCTACGATTTGCCCATTCGGGAGATGCTCAAGGACGTGGCGAAGGAGTTCGGGAAGTAAAAGGCCAAGCGAAAGAGGGGGGGCCAGGAAGCGGCTATACCCCCTAGAGGACAATGTAAAGGGTGTTCCCACCGGCCTTACCGGCTTTCCAGACCGCCGGGTGGAGGATCGAAGGGGCGGGAAGGTGGAACCCTATACCGGAGCGGCCCTGATTCTCTTTCCCCGTGGCCTGTTTCCATTTCATTAACCCGTTTTATCCCCAATAAAGGAGTACAAAAACTATGCTCGACCACATTTTTGTCAAAGGTGCCCGGGAGAACAACTTAAAAAACATCGACCTGGAAATCCCCCGGGACAAGCTGGTGG
>CAZHWK010000369.1:0-1981 GCA_964536405.1 uncultured Oscillospiraceae bacterium | reverse complement strand
CGACCTGCGGGAGGTAGCTGCCTTTCTGGCGGGGGCGAACCAGCACATGGAGCGGGCTATGGCCCGCCGCCTGAAGCGGGAGCGGGAAAGGCTTGGTCGGCTGTCTTCGGCCCGGGTTCTTCGGGACCCCATGGCCCCTGTGGCCGATAAGCGGATGCTGCTGGACTACCAGTGGGAGAAGCTGACCGCCGCCATGACCCGGAATGTGGAGGGACGCCGGGCCCGGCTGGGAAGAGTGGCCGCTGGGCTGGATGCACTCAGCCCCATGAAGGTTTTAGGCCGTGGATACGGCTTTGCCAAAAATGAAGAGGGAGAGGTTCTCCACTCAGTGAAGCAGGTACAATCAGGCGACAAGCTCCGCTTGCGTCTGGCGGACGGCACCTTGGATTGCCGGATAGAAGGAGTCGAGAAAAATGGCGGAAAAAAAGCTAAACTTTGAGCAGGCTATGGCCCGGCTGGAGGAAATTGTTTCCGGTCTGGAGCGGGGCGAGGCCCCGTTGGAGGAGTCTTTGGCCCTGTTTGAAGAGGGGGCAAAGTTGATGAAGCAATGTTCCGACCAACTCAATAAGGCGGAGCAAAAGGTGACCAAGCTGACAGTGACCTCACAGGGGGAGTTGGCTGAGGTTCCCTTTGAGGAGGGACAGGCATGAATTGGGAGCTGAGACAGAAAGAGGATTGCGCCCTGATTGAAGGCTGGCTCAAGTCCTATTTTAACGCCCGCAAGCCCTACGGCGACCTCTATGACGCAGTGCTTTACAGCCTGATGGCCGGTGGCAAACGGGTGCGGCCTGTGCTGCTGTTGGAAACCTGCCGAATGTGCGGCGGGGACGTGGAAGCGGCCCTGCCCTTTGCCTGTGCAGTAGAAATGGTTCACACCTATTCCCTCATCCACGACGACTTGCCCTGCATGGACGATGACGACCTGCGCCGTGGCAAGCCCACCAACCACAAGGTCTATGGGGAGGCCACCGCCGTATTGGCGGGGGACTGCCTGCTTACCACCGCCTTTGAAGTGATGCTGGAGCAGGGCGGCCATCTGCCTATGGAGCGTATCCTTCAAGCGGCAGCCTGCCTGGGGAAAGCCGCCGGCGGAAGAGGGATGGTAGGCGGTCAAATCCTGGATATGGCCGGGGAGGGGCATACGTTGTCGCTGGCTGAGCTCAGTGAGCTGTATGCCCTGAAAACCGGGGCCTTGATGACCGCTTCGGTGGAGATGGGGTGTATTTTGGCAGGTGGTACCGAGGAGCAGCGCAGCGCTGTGATTCGCTATGCCTCCAAAATTGGGCTGGCTTTCCAAGTTCAGGATGATATTCTGGATGTGGAGGGCGATGAGGCCACGTTGGGCAAACACATTGGCTCGGATGCCCGTAGTGAGAAAAATACCTATGTGACGGTAAAGGGACTGGCCCCTTGCCGTGAACTTGTAAGCGAGCTGACCCAGCAGGCGGTTTCTGCTCTGGACGGATTTAGTGAGGCGGGATTTCACTGCTGGCTGGCCCAAAAGCTGGCTGGACGGGCAAATTAAAGAGAGGGGCAGGCCCATGAACGCAAGTGATGTACTCACTGGAAATTTAATTTTAAATTTAGCCATTTTGGCCTGGGCCATTGCCCAGATGTTAAAGGTAATCGTGGTGGTGATTCAGCGCGGCAAGCTGGATTGGCGTTTTATCCTCAGTAGCGGCGGTATGCCAAGCTCTCACTCAGCCTTCGTTTGCTCCTGTGCCGCTGCCACCGGTTATCTGTACGGCTGGTCCTCGGCCCTGTTTGCGGTAGCCGCCGTCTTGGCCATTGTGGTGATGTATGATGCAGCCAATGTCCGCCATGCCGCCGGAGAACAGGCCAAAATTTTAAATTATATTATGGAACATTGGACCCAGATGCGGCCGGAAATTTTCGGCAAGGAGCTGAAGGAGCTTCTGGGTCACACCCCACTCCAAGTCTTTTTCGGGGCCCTTTTGGGCATTGCCGTTGGCTTGTTGGG
>CAZHWK010000368.1:0-1983 GCA_964536405.1 uncultured Oscillospiraceae bacterium | reverse complement strand
AGTCATTTTGCTCTGAGAAAAGGAGTGGATTTCCCATGACCCAGCATCAGCTTTATACCACCCTCCAAGCGGAGCTTCGGCACATTTTGGCCCAGAACAAACTTTCGTCTGACGCTGTGACCATTACCGCCCGAGGCCTTACGCCCCATGAGGCCATTGGAAACACCCAACGCAAGGATTTCCCTATTCTGACCGGAAAAGAAATTATGTTGATGGCCCGCTTTCACCAGTCGGAAGGGCAGGCATTTACCGACTCACCGGCCCAGTTTTCCGGTTCTCTAGAGCAAATCTTAGCATTGGATATAGAGAACGATCCTCACGCACGTGGACTATTTATTGCCGCACTGAACGCCGTTATGAATCATCTGGGACTGGCCGACAACACCGTGCACTGCCGCAACGACGGTCCGGAGCTTTGTGCCCGCCACATGGCTGACTGGATTGAGGCACAATACGGCTGCCCTTGCATTGCACTGGTGGGCTTTCAGCCCGCCCTGATCGGCAGTCTTTCCAAACGCTTTCCTCTTCAAATTTTGGACCTCAACCCGGAGAATATTGGAAAAGAAAAGGACGGATGCCCGGTTCGGGATGGTTTGGCAGATCGTCAATCGGTTATTGACTGGGCGGATTTGGTGCTATGTACCGGCAGTACCCTGTGCAACGCAACCATCGTGGATTTTATGGATATCTGCAAGCCGGTGGTGTTTTTTGGTACAACACTCTCCGGGGCTGCCCCTCTTTTAGGGCTGAAACGAGCCTGCTTTGCCGATACGGTTTCTGCGGACAGTGCTGTTTAACTATGTTTAAGAGAATTGTCCGTGGCAGGTGAATGTGCTTCCAATCAGAGTGTTTAGGAAAATGGCCCCTCATAAGAGTTATAAAAACGGCAGAAAGCAAGTTGAGTTACTTGCTTTCTACCGTTTTTGTAGGGTCAATTTTTTAACATGCTATTTTGAAATATGTTTTCAGACATGATGTCTGGGACACTGTGCACAGGTGATTTCAACCGCTATGTATATTCGGGTAATGTGATTGATGCGCTTCACCGCACGGCGGCAAATATCGTGTTGCTGAAAGTGACGGCGCATACCCTGTGACAGCTTGCCAAACGCATGGAGCTGCGTAAGCTCATCCGGCGCATCAACCCGGACTGCAACATGGATGGAACAAGTGATGTAGCGAAGGCCCTAGGGTAATAAGGGTAATATAGGCAACTCTTCGCTTAACTCCAAAATATCCCCCGGCCTTCCAAATGGAAGGCCGGGGGATATTGATTAACCTTTAAATTTCATACCACTTGATTTCGTTTGCGGCCATGGAGAGGGCGAAGGAACTGCCGTCCCCCTTGTAGATGGTGGTTTCCTGGGGCTCATAGGTGTTATTGACCACGCAATACTTGCCATTTTCCACGAAGGCGTGGACCTCCACGTTGAAGTTGGTGGAGAACCATTTACAGAGCTCCTCCTCCCCGTGGGCACTCCAGAGAATGGAGCGGTAAAGGACCCGGCTGTTCTCACAGGCGTAGGGCAGGCCGCTGGTAGAGACGCACCGGCCCTTGCCATAGGCGTTGACCGCCATCTGGACTTCTTTCTCCCGCTGGACCAGAATTTCGGCCCCTTCCAGGGCGTACATCCCCTTCTTCCCTTCCCCGAAGTCCACCGCCTTGGTGCAGTCGGCCAGGATGAAGTGACCGGGATGCTCGTCCCAGTTATACTTATCATAGTTGAGGGTAAAGCCGGTTTCCTTCTCCACCCCCAGGGCCGAGGCCAGCTGGAGGTAACGGCCCTGGTGCTGGTGGCCCGAAGGCTCACCCACGCCGATGAAGCCGCCGCCATTCCAGATAAAGCTCCGAATGGCCGCTGCAATGGCCGGGTCAGCCCAGACGGCTCCGCCGGTGTGGGCCGTATCCCCATCGCCCACATTGATGATCACATCCACCCCATCCAGAATCTTGGGGTCGGCCTTCACATCGTCAAAGCTGAT
>CAZHWK010000367.1:0-2012 GCA_964536405.1 uncultured Oscillospiraceae bacterium | reverse complement strand
GTCTTACCATTCACGCTGACCTGGTAGGCACCGATATGCTGGGTGATGCCGCCTGCCTCGCCGGAGGCCACGTTGGCCTCACGGATACGGTCGAGCAGGGAGGTCTTGCCGTGGTCAACGTGGCCCATGACCACCACCACGGGGGCCCTGGTTTCCAGGTCCTCGGCCTTATCCTCGGAGATGTCGATGAGCTTCTCCTCGATGGTGACGATGACTTCCTTCTCCACCTTACAGCCCAGCTCTTCGGCGATGATGGCGGCGGTATCGAAGTCGATGACGTCGCTCATGGCGGCCATCACGCCGTTTTTCATGAGGGTCTTGACCACCTCGGCACCGGTTTTCTTCATGCGGGAAGCCAGCTCGCCCACCGCAATTTCCTCAGGGATGAGGACCTTGAGGGGGTGCTTCTTAGCAATCTCGGCCTGAAGGCGGCGCATTTTCTCCTGCTCCTCCTGGCGTCGCTTGTTGCCAAAGCCGGGGCCGGGACGGCGGTTGTTGTTGCGGCCCTGGAACTTCTGCTTACCGGCCTGCATCTGGGTGGTCTTGGTAGAGGCAATTTTCTCCAGACGCTCGTCATACTTCTCCAGGTTGACAGCCCCGCTCTTGCGGGTATCCACAATTTTCTTCTCGGGGATACGGGTAGAGGGCTGCTGGGTGGCAGTGGACTTGCCCGGTGCCTGGGCCGCCTCAGGGGCGGCGGGTGCGGCAGCCGCAGCTGCACCGGGGGCAGGAGCCGCCTTGGGTGCCTCGGCCTTGGGAGCAGGAGCGGCAGTCTTAGGCTCGTGGTAGACATCGGCAAAGATGCTCTCCATGCTGGCCACCTGGTTATGCTGGGTGAGATAATCGAAAATCACAGCCAGCTCATGGTCCTCCAGCACCTGCATATGGTTCTTGGGCGCGGTAAAGTACTTGGTCATAATGTCGCTGATGTCCTTGGTCTGCTTGCCAAAGTCCTTGGCTACCTCATGCACACGATATTTCACAAGACTCAAATGAGCCACCTCCAATTACGATTTCGACTTGCCGCTTGGGCGGCCGGTCGTTTTTTTCTCCCCAGCTTTCTGGGAGGAAAGGAACCAGGGGCGTTTTTTTCCCCGCTCCAAATTCTTTTCATGCTGCCGCTGTTCCTTCTGCCGCTGGAGGGCCTTGGCGGCCTTCTCTTCCAGGGTTCCGGCGGCGGCGGCGTATTTCTCCGGGTCACGGGCGGCCAGCTTCTCGGCAAAGGAGGCGGCGAAGCCCGGGTCGGTGAGGGCCATCATGGCGCAGCTGGTGCGGCCTACGCAGTCCCCCAGCTCGACCTTGGTGTAGGGGGTGTGAAGCAGGGCCACATTCCCAATCTCACCGAAGTGCTTTGCCCGGCGCACTGTGTTCTCGGCGGCGTCGGCGGCCAAAATCAGCACCTTGGCCTTGCGGGCCCGGGCTGCGGCACCCACCGGCTCCTCCCCAATCTCCAGGCGTCCGGCCTTTTTGGCCATACCCAGAAGGTTCAAGATATTATCCATCGCCCTGACCTCCCTTCTCCATTTCGGCCTCCATCTGCTCATAGACCTCGGGAGGCAAGGCCTGGGAAAAGGCCCGTTCCAAAGCCCGGGACTTCCGGGCCCGCTTCAGGCACTCCATATTCTTGCACAGGTAGGCGCCCCGCCCCGGCTTCTTGCCCTTGAAGTCCAGGCTGACCTCCCCCTCAGGGGAGCGGACGGCCCGAATGAGCGTCGGCTTTTCCTTCATTTCCCGGCAGCCTACGCACTGGCGCAGGGGTATTTTCTTTGGCATCCTACCTTCACCTCCATCCGCAAAGAATTTTTTAACACTCTTTGCCTATATTTCAAATCCCATTTTGCGCCGGGAACCCTTTAGCCCTCCACAGGCTCTTCCATAATATCCGAATAGTCCTCGGTCACCAGAGGGGTGCCGGGGTCGCTTTCGGGCTTAATATCAATCTTCCAGCCGGTGAGCTTGGCGGCCAGGCGGGCATTCTGCCCCTCCTTGCCGATGGCTAGGGAAAGCTGGTC
>CAZHWK010000366.1:0-2031 GCA_964536405.1 uncultured Oscillospiraceae bacterium | reverse complement strand
GCTTGGCCCCCCAGGGGAGATAGGCAATTTCGGTGGGGGTGAGGGCCTGGGCGGCCTCGGACAAAAAGCCCCGGACGAAGGTTTCGTACAGATCCAAGTCCAGATTGACCTTGCTCAAATCCTGCTCATCCTCGGCACAGTGGTTGGCCCCAAAGCGGATGGAGTCCCCGAAGTCGTTGATGGACAGGCCGGGCATGACGGTATCCAGGTCGATGACGCAAATCCCCTCGCCGCTTACCCGGTCAATGAGGACATTGTTGAGCTTGGTGTCGTTGTGGGTGACCCGGAGGGGGAGCTTGCCCTCCCGCAGGGCCTGCATGCACACCGAGCAGTCCTGTTTCCGGGCCAGGATGAAGTCAATTTCGGGCTGGGCGGTGGCGGCCCGGCCCAGAGGGTCGGCGGCCAGAACGGCTTCGAACTTGGCCAGACGGTTTTCCGTGTCGTGGAATCGTTCGATGGTTTCATACAGGGTGTCGGCGGGATAGCCCTCCAGCATCCGCTGGAACCGGCCGAAGGCCTTGGCCGAGGCATAGAACAGCTCGGGGGTTTCGGCAGATTGCAGGCAGCGGGTGTTTTCGATGAAGGGGGTGGCCCGCCAAACCCGGCCCTCGCTGTCGGTAAAGTAATCCTTACCCTCCCGGGTGGGCAGAAGGGTGAGGGTGCCACGGTCGGCATCCCCGCCATCCCGCAGAAGGATGCTTCTCAGGTGGGTGGTGATGCCCACCATGTTGGCCATAAGCTGGTCGGGGCGAGGGAAGGCCACGTTGCTCAGTCGCTGCATGATAAAGCGGCGGCAGTCGTCCTCGGGAGGCTGGGTGTGGACACAAAAGGTGTCGTTCACATGGCCGCTTCCATAGCGGACGGCCCCCACCACCTCGGCCCCGAAATCAAAGGCATCCAGAGCCTGGGAAAGAGTTTCTTCAGCTTTTGCCATGCTCATACCTCCCACAGATTGTCCGGATAAAGGCCATTCCGGGTCATATCGGCAATGGCGGCCACCACCACGGGCTTATCCTCTTTGTAGGTAACACCGTACCACTTGTCCCCGCTGCGCAGAACCTTGACCCGGGCCTTGCCCTCGGCAATGAGGTCACTGACCACGCTGGGCAGGAAATACTCGCCCTTGAGGGGGTTTTCGGCAAGGGCTTTGTTCAAAAAGGCGGGGAACCGGGTCCAAGCCTCGTTTAAGTAGCTTTGGGTAAAGCCCCACAGGTTCATGGACACAATTGTGCCCCCCGGCAGGTCGGTCCAGGTCTGGCCGTCATCCTCGGTAAAGCGTGGGCAGGCGGGGCCCTTTTCGATGCGGGTGCGCTCGGTGACGCTTTCCAGATAGGCGTCGGGGCTTTCTACGCAGACCCCACGGGCCACCGAGCCGTGGTCGGTGACCGTATTTTCCAGGCGGTAGCCCACCATGGCAAACTCATAGCGGTCGGTGCTGTCCGGGGTGGCCGAGAGATAGTCAAAAATCTCACGGAAGGCCTGGGGGCCATAGTAGTCGTCGGCATTGATGACGGCGAAGGGGCCGTCCACAACCGCCCGGGCGGCCAGCACGGCATGGGCGGTGCCCCAGGGCTTGACCCGCCCCTCGGGAACGGCGTAGCCTCCGGGCAAATCCTCCCGCTCCTGGAAGGCATAGCGGACCTCCATCACCTTGGAGAGCCGGTCCCCGATGGCGGCCTTAAAATCGGCTTCAATCTCGTGCTTGATGACAAAAACTACCGTTTCAAACCCGGCCCGCTTGGCGTCAAAAATGGAATAGTCGATGATGAGCTGGCCGTGGCCCCCCACGGGGTCAAGCTGCTTCAGTCCGCCGTATCGGCTTCCCATGCCGGCAGCCATGACCACAAGAACAGGTTTCTTCATTTCTCTCTCGCTCCTTACCCTTGATACCCGTTGGGGTTTTCGCGCTGCCACTTCCAGGAGGAAGCGCACATTTCCTCAATGCCGTACCGGGCCACCCAGCCCAGCTCGTCCCGGGCCTTGGCGGGGTCGGCATAGCACTCGGCAATGTCGCCGGGGCGGCGGGGGTCC
>CAZHWK010000365.1:0-2048 GCA_964536405.1 uncultured Oscillospiraceae bacterium | reverse complement strand
CGGCTTCCAATATCCCGCCCAAATTTGGGCGGGATATTTTTTTCTAAAATTTTTTGCCCCGATGCAATAAAACGCCATCCTCCTGCGTTATAAGAGTAGAAAGGGCCGAGAAGGCCCCATGGAAAGGATGTTATGAGTCATGAAGAAGAATAGAGTTACGTTTGTGGCAATGACCCTGGCAGGTATTCTGGGCGTGACTGCCCTGGCTGCCGGTGCAAAATCTATTACAGCCGACCTGCGCCCCGACATTCGGGTACGCATCGATGGTGTGGAGCAGACCATGGTGGACAAAAACGGAAACGTGGTCCATCCCATCACCTATGAGGGAACCACCTATCTGCCCATCCGGGCCATCGGGAATCTGATGGACTATGATGTGAACTGGGACAGCAAAGGGCAGACCGTCATTTTGGACCGCAAGACCAATACGAAGCCCGAGGATTTGACCCTGGAGAAGCTGACTGTCCGGGTGCAGGAGGCCGAGCAGTCCATTGCCGCCTTCAAGCCAGCCGCCACCTATGCCGAGCGGGTGGAGCAGTACAGCCTGCACAGCCGCACCCTGGACGCCCTGCGGACCGATGTGGGAGACTTTGTTCAGCTGCTAAGCGACCGGCTCAACAAGGGTGAAATCACCAACAAGGATTATAATGTGCTCATTAACCAGAGCAGCGATTTGGACAGACGGCTGAAAAATGCCCTCATCAAGCTGGCGGCCAAGACCATTGACGATGAAAGCGGAAAGCTGTCGGTGGCCGAGCAGGCCAAGGTCGCTTTGAACGCCCTGGAGAAGCAGATCAAGGCCCAGGAAACCGCCATTGCCAACCTGAACCCGGCCAAGACCTATGATGAGCGGGTGGAGCAGTACAACGCAATGAGCGTGGAAATGACCCGCCTGAACAAGGCTGTCAGCACCATGTATACCAACCTGAACGACCATCTTCGCAATGGCCGGCTGAGCTACAGCGAATATAACACCCTGAGCAGCCAGTGCGGCAAGCTGGATGAACGGATGAAGGGAGCTTGGGAGAACCTGCGTGCCAAGACCATCAACCTGTCCGACGAAACCACCAAGCCCGAAACCGGGAACAAGACCTATGACAGCTATCTGAAGGAAATCAACGACCTGGATAAAAAGGTCGATCAGTTGGCCAAGGACGTGGAAAACTATAAGCCCGCCAAGGGTGACAAGAACAACAAGCAGGCCTACCGCAATCTGGAAAACCGCATTGAAAAGCTGGAGCATGAGTTGGACCGCCTGGAGGATAATATGGAGCGCAGCTATCGCCAGGATGCTCTGACCTACGCCCAGTACAAGGAATTGGACCGCCTGGAAGACAAGGTGGAGAATAAGCTGGACCGGCTGGACGACCAGTTGGAAGATAAGCTGGACCGTTGGGACAACGACCATGACGACGACTACGATGACGACGATTGGGACGATTAAAGACATCGAAGCGGCCTAAACTGCAAAGAAAGGGTTGAAGCAGGACGGCTCCCTTGCTATACTGATAAAAAAGTATACTTTCTATATGCGTGGCCATAGAAAGTGGAAAAAGGGGGGCGTACCATGCTGGCAATTCTGTTCACCATGGAGCAGCAGGCTATCTGCGCCCGGGGCGAGACTCTCTCCCCCGGGCGTTGTGAAGCCTGCCTGGCGGGCATGGCACAGGGAAGTGCCCAGGCCTTTGAAGAGTTTTACAGGGGTACTGACAAGACTGTGTACGCTTACGCCCTTTCCCTCACCCGCAACCGGGAGGATGCCCAGGATGTCATGATGGAAAGCTATTTGCGCCTGCGTACCGCCGCCGGGAGCTACGTCCCCCAGGGAAAGCCTATGGCCTGGGTGTTTACCGTGGTGCGCAACGTGGCCATGAGCCATTTTCGTCAGGCCGGGCGGGAAACGGCCTGGGATACCCTGCCCGAAGAGGGGGAGGATGCCCTGGAGGAGCAGACGGCCCAGCGGCTTGTGTTGCGGGCCGCCCTGGACATTCTGGACGAAACCGAACGGCCGGTTGTCATGCTGCGTGCCGTGTCGGGTTTGCGCCGCC
>CAZHWK010000364.1:0-2064 GCA_964536405.1 uncultured Oscillospiraceae bacterium | reverse complement strand
AACACCCTCCACATTCTGGCCACCACCTATCCGCTCTATCTCTTCACCACCGCCATCACCGATGGCGTAGACGGCGTGGAGGTATCCCTGCTGGTCAATCAGCAGACCTCCTGCCTGCACGACTATACCCTCACGGTCCATGACATGAAGGCCATCGAGAAGGCCGATGTTCTGGTGATGAACGGAGTGGGGCTCGAGGATTTCATGTCCGACGCTCTGGCCGCCTCCAAGGCAGCCGTCATTGACACGTCCGAGGGAATTCAGCTTTTGGAGGCCCGGGGACATGAGGGCCACGACCACGACACCGAGTATGACCCCCACATCTGGATGGACCCCCGGCGGGCAGCTATCATGGTGCAAACTATCGCAGACAAGCTGGCCGAGCAGGACCCAAACCACGACCAACTCTATGGTCTGGCTGAAAAACTCGTTCAGGACCGCCTGGGTGCTTTGGCCCAGGACGTTGACGCCGCACAGTTCATGGTAGCCAATGCCATTAATGGACACATCTCTTTGAAAGATGCGTGTACCTACGACCAGCTTATCACCTTCCACGATGGCTTCCAATACTTTGCCCAAGCCTTCGACTTGAACCTGCTCAAATCCATCGAGGAGGAGGAGGGCAGCGAGGCCAGTGCCGCCGACATTAAGGAGATTGTTTCCCTCATTCAGCAGTATCATCTGCCCGCCATCTTTACCGAAAAGAACGGCTCCACCTCCACGGCCGAGGCCATCAGCCGGGAAACCGGCTGCGCTGTCTATTCCCTTGATATGATCATGTCGGGGGATGGCATGGGCATTCAGCCCTATATTGACGCTATGCAGGCCAACATCAACACCATTCTGGAGGCCCTTGGATGAGCATCAAAAAGCACGAAAACACAGGCCCCGGCTGTTCCGGGGCCTGCTGTTTGAAAGTGAACAACCTATCGGTAACCCTGGGGGAGGATCACATTCTGGAAAATGTCTCCTTCCACCTCCACTGTGGGGAGATTACCGCTCTCATCGGCCCCAACGGGGCTGGAAAGTCCACTCTGTTTAAAACCGTGCTGGGGCAAAACCCACACGATGGGGTCATCGACTTTCAGCAGGCAGGGGGCCGAAAGACCCGCCCCCTGATTGGCTACGTCCCCCAAAGCCCCAGCTTTGACCGGGGCAGTCCGGTAAGCGTGCTGGACTTTGTGGCCGCTGCCATTTCTGACTGGCCGGTGTTCCTGCCCATGCCCTCCTCCCTACGGGGCCGGGTGCAGGCCTGCCTGGAACGCACCCACACCGAGGCCCTCATGGGGCAGCGGCTGGGTTCCCTTTCGGGGGGCGAGTTACAGCGGGTACTTCTGGCCATGGCTCTGGAGCCCCTGCCCCACATCCTCATTTTGGACGAGCCCATGTCGGGGGTGGACATTGAGGGGGAGCGGCAGCTCATGGATATGCTGGACGAAATTCGCCAGACCTATGATTTGTCCATCCTGCTCTCCACCCACGATTTTGCCACCTTGGGCCAGTATGCCGACAAGGTGCTTTTGCTCAAAAACACCATTCTCAAGGCGGGCCCCCCGGCCGAAGTTTTGGCATCTGAGGAATTCCGCCGGGTCTTTCATCTCGATTTGGGGGGTGGCAAGTAATGGAATGGTGGTATGCCATCGTGGACCTTCTGCCCTTTGAGTGGGCGCAGAGCGGGTCCATGTACTTCATGAAAAACGCCCTTCTGGCGGTTTTGGTCATCTCTCCCCTCTTTGGCCTTCTTTCCACCATGGTGGTGGAAAGCCGCATGAGCTTTTTCTCCGATGCTCTTGGCCACTCGGCCTTCACCGGCATGGCCATTGGTGCCTTGGTCGGCTCGGCCGTGGACCCCCTGTGGTGCGCCGTGGCCTTCGCCCTGGTGTTCTCCCTGCTTTTCACCTGGGTGAGCCACCGCTCCGGCATGGCAAACGATACGGTGATTGGAGTTTTCTCCTCTACCGCCGTGGCCCTTGGCATCTTCATCGCCACTTACGGGGGGCGGAGCTTCACCAAGTTCAACACCCTGCTCATCGGGGATATTCTCAGCGTGGAGCCTATGAAAAT
>CAZHWK010000363.1:0-2099 GCA_964536405.1 uncultured Oscillospiraceae bacterium | reverse complement strand
CAACATCGGTCCAGTTGCGTACATCGGCAGGCTGGATAGGCTGGCCGCCGCCGTTGATACAGCCACCGGGACAGCCCATGATTTCAATGAAATCATAGCTCAGCTCGCCCTTTTCCACCCCGTCCAACAGCTTCTTGGCGTTGGTGAGGCCGGAGGCCACAGCCACCCGCACGGTCTTGCCGGGCAGGTCGTAGGAAGCCTCCTTGATGCCCTTCAGGCCCCGAACCTCGGTGAATTCCAGGGGAGCCATTTCGCCCCCGGTGACCGTTTCCACCACGGTACGCAGAGCGGCTTCCATGACGCCGCCGGTGGCACCAAAGATGACGCTGGCCCCGGTGGAGACACCCAGCATCTCGTCAAAGTCGCCCTCGGGCAGGTGGTCGAAGAGCAGGCCTGCGTGGGAGATCATACGGCCCAGCTCCCGGGTGGTGAGGGACACGTCCACCGGCAGACAGCCGTTCGCCATACGCTGTTCCTCCCGCAGGACCTCGTACTTCTTGGCGGTACAGGGCATGATGGAAACCACGAAGATGTCCTTGGGGTCCAGGCCGGCCTGCTGGGCATAGTAGCTCTTGACCAGGGAGCCGAACATCTGCTGGGGGGACTTGCAGGAGGACAAATTCTCCACCAGGTGGGGCTTATGCTGCTCGCAGTAGCGAATCCAGCCAGGGGAGCAGGAGGTAATCATGGGCAGGGTGCCGCCATCCTTCAAGCGGTGGAGGAATTCGGTGCCTTCCTCCATGATGGTGAAGTCGGCAGCCGTGTCCACATCAAAAATCTTGTCAAAGCCCAAACGGCGCAGGGCGGTGGCCATCTTCCCCTCCACGTTGGTTCCGATGGGCATCCCGAAGCACTCGCCCAGGGTGACACGGACCGAAGGGGCAGGGCCCACCACAACGTGCTTTTTGGGGTCGCTGATGGCGGCCCAGACCTTGGCGGTGTCGTCCTTCTCGCTCAGGGCCCCGGTGGGGCAGGCCACCACGCACTGGCCGCAGGAAACGCAGTCCACCTCGCCCAAATCCCGGTCAAAGGCGCAGGAGATATGGGTGGCAAAGCCCCGGTCGTTGGGCCCGATGACCCCAACCTCTTGGGTGTTCCGGCAGACCGCCGAGCAGCGGCGGCAGAGCACGCACTTGGAGTTGTCCCGCACCAGGTGGGGGGCAGAGTCCTCCACCATATAGGGGAAGTCGTCGTTCTGGTAGCGCACGGTGTTGATGCCAAACTCCTTGGCCAGAGTTTGCAGCTCACATTCCCCACTGCGGGAGCAGGTCAGGCACTCCATCCGGTGGTTGGAGAGAATAAGCTCCAGGGTCAGCTTGCGGGAGTGACGGACCTTCTCGGTATTGGTCTGGACCTCCATCCCCTCGCTGACGGGATAGACGCAGGAAGCCACCAGGCTTCTGGCCCCCTTGACCTCCACCACGCAGATGCGGCAGGCACCGATTTCGTTGGCATCCTTCAAAAAGCAGAGGGAGGGAATTTTGATACCGGCATCCCGGGCGGCCTCCAGAATGGTGGTACCCTCGGGCACGCTGACGGGAATGTTGTTGATGCTCAAATTGACCATGTTCTTCTCCATATCTCTGACCCCCCTCAATGCTTATGAATGGCGTCAAAGCGGCAGTTGTCGATACAGGCGCCGCACTTGATGCACTTGTCGTTGTCGATGACGTGGGGGGTTTTGGGTGCGCCGGTGATGGCCCCCACAGGGCAGTTGCGGATACAAAGGGTACAGCCCCGGCATTTCTCGGCGTCAATGCGGAAGCGAAGCAGGTTCTTACACACCCCGGCGGGACAGCGATGCTCCAGGATATGGGCCTCGTACTCATCCCGGAAGAATTGCAGGGTGGAGAGCACCGGGTTGGGGGCCGACTGCCCAAGGGCGCACAGGGCCGAGTCCTTCAGGTGATGGCACAGCTCCTCAATGGTATCCAAATCCTCCATGGTGCCCTTGCCCTCGGTGATTTTGGTCAGCAGCTCATGCAGACGCTTGGTGCCGATACGGCAGGGGGTACACTTGCCGCAGGACTCGTCAATGATGAATTCCAGGAAGAACTTGGCGATGTCCACCATGCAGTTGTCCTCGTCCATGACGATGA
>CAZHWK010000362.1:0-2101 GCA_964536405.1 uncultured Oscillospiraceae bacterium | reverse complement strand
CGCTTTTTATATTAAACACAAGTTTATATGTCATTTTTTATGCAATATGTCACTCATTTTTTCTTTTTAATTAAAAAAATGACAGTCTTTTTACGGGCACACCACCAAAAAACTCTTTATATTTGGGGATTGCACAATTGTCCAGCTTGTATTATAATCATGGCAAACGGATATTTATTTCATAAACGCAATATTTATAAAGCGAGGTGTTCATCGGTGAGCAACGACCGCTACAACGTGGAAGCCCGCTCCGCCCCCGACGGCCCATGGGGGAACACAAAGCTGCTCTATGTCAGTACCGCCAAGTACGGCGGCGACTGGCACAGCGTCCCTCACACCCACACCTGCGCTGAGCTTTTCTATGTGGTGGGCGGGCTGGGGCAGTTCCGCATTGCCGACCAAATGCACCCGGTGGCGGTGGACGACCTGGTCATCGTCAACCCCGGGGTGGAGCATACCGAGGTCAGCCTGAACCAAAACCCTTTGGAATACATCGTTCTGGGGGTGGATGGACTGGAATTTTCCGGGGGTGAAGAGGGGGACGACCGCTTCCGCATCGTCAACCTGCGGGGCCTTGGGGAGGATATGCTCTACTGCCTGCACGGCATGCTGAGGGAAATGGAATCCAAGCCGCCGGGCTATGAAACCCTTTGCCAGGACCTGCTGGAAATCCTGCTCATCCGGCTCATGCGCCGCACCGGCTTTGCCATGACACTGGCCACCCCCTCCCCCCGGGCCAATAAGGAGTGCGCCGCCGTTCGCCGGTATATCGGTGCCCATTTTAAAGAGAATATCACCCTGGATATGCTGGCCGAGCTGACCCATATGAACAAGTATTACATGGTTCACCTTTTCAGCCGGGAATATGGCATCTCCCCCATCAACTACCTGATTTCCAGGCGAATTCAGGAAAGCCGCCACCTTTTGGACAACACAGACCATTCCCTGTCCCAAATCTCCCATATGCTGGGCTTTTCCTCCCCCAGCTACTTTTCCCAAAGCTTTCGCAAGCTGGAAGGCATCTCCCCCATGGAGTACCGCAAGCGTTGCCGAAGCGGAGGCTCCGAGGCCGGGGAAAATGCCGGATAATTTTCTTCCCCTCGCATGACAAGCATGGTAAAATAACTGCAACGTAGTTATTTTTTGCCTTATCGGCACGATTTATCCCATTTAACATTTTCATGGAACAAGCAACCGTATATAGAGCGGCAAAGGCATTTGCCGCCCACGAAAAAGGAGTGTATGAATATGTCCATTCTGGTCAGCGGCGGTGCCGGTTATATCGGCAGTCACACTTGCGTGGAGCTTATCAAGGCGGGGTATGACATTGTGGTGGCCGACAATCTGGTGAATTCCAGTGAGGAGTCGGTTCGCCGGGTGGAGGAGATTGTGGGCAAGCCCATCCCCTTCGTCAAGGCCGAACTCTGCGACCCGGCCCAGGTGGAGGATCTCTTCACCCGCTATCCCGACATTGATTCGGTCATTCATTTTGCCGGTCTGAAGGCGGTGGGGGAAAGCGTGGAAAAGCCCCTGGAATATTACACCAACAACCTGGTCAACACCCTGGTGATTTTAAACGCCATGCGGACCCATGGGGTGAAAAACTTCGTCTTCTCCTCCTCGGCCACCGTCTACGGCGACCCGGCCAGTGTGCCCATTCGGGAGGACTTTCCCACCGGCGGCACCACCAACCCCTACGGCACCACCAAGCTGTTTTTGGAGCGTATCCTCACCGACATCTGCACTGCCGACAAGGATTTGAACGTGGCCCTGCTGCGCTATTTCAACCCCATCGGTGCCCATGAGTCGGGCCGTATTGGGGAGGATCCCAACGGCATCCCCAACAACCTGGTGCCCTATATCGCCCAGGTGGCGGTGGGCAAGCTGGAAAAACTCCACGTCTTTGGCAACGACTACCCCACCCCCGACGGCACCGGGGTGCGGGACTATATCCATGTGGTGGACTTGGCCCTGGGCCATGTGGCCGCCCTGAAAAAGCTGAATACCAAGTGCGGCCTTTTCGTGTGCAACCTGGGCACCGGCAAGGGCTACAGCGTGCTTGACATTCTGCACGCCTATGAGAAGGCCTGCGGCAAGACCC
>CAZHWK010000361.1:0-2104 GCA_964536405.1 uncultured Oscillospiraceae bacterium | reverse complement strand
CTGACAATCAACGCAAAGGAAATAGGCATCAACGTAATCGGGGATCTCAACATCACAGGCGGTATCATCACCGCATCCACAGTTGCCAGTGACCGAGCGACTTTTGGAATTTCTGCCGGGGGGAACATCACCGTATCCGGCGCAAACACCGTTGTCACAGCCACTGCTGCCGCCACCAGCACCAACACACTCCATGCCGCCATTAAATGGGGCAAAACCGGCACCTTTACCGGCATGGATCTCAAAACAAAGGACGGCAGCCAAACCGGCAGCTATGATCAGCCCGCCTATGTAAATAACACGGTGAAGTATGTTTCCACCACCAGCGCAACCACCGCCACCCCCGCCATGGACGTGCAAATCACGACTGCTCCCGCCTCCACTGCGCCGACAGCAACAAGTACCACCGTGCCCCGGGCCTCCGCCACCGCCAAAAGCGTGGCCTTTACCCTGAGCAACAACCCCGAGTATGCTGATGGTCAAGCCTGGAAGGTCTATACCGCCGCCTTCGACGGTATAATGGTTACCGACGTCATCGCCGCCAATGTGGGCAATACCCTGACCCTGACCCATGCCACTGCGATTCCGGTGGGGGACTATTATGTCGCCGTCACGGAATCCGGCAAGGCGGAATCCGCCCGGCTGAAACTCACCGTCACCAAAGCACCAACATACAGTATGTCCTATGGGGCGCAAAGTGCGACTGTCAACGATGTCACCGCGTCCGCTCCTCCCTTGCCCACAGGGTTTCCAGGTGAGAATGGCCCCGAGTATGGGGAGACCGTCACCCTGGACGTCACCCTCACTGGCACCCCCGCCGCCACCGGCACCCAGACCGTGGGCCTCACCGGCGTGGACGTTGCCACCCAGACGCTTGCGGTGACAAAGGATACTCCGATTGCGGCGGACACCAAAAAGACGTTCACCTTCACCATGCCCAATAACGCGGTGACCCTGAACGTCACCAACGTCTTTAGCCC
Source organism: uncultured Oscillospiraceae bacterium (assembly GCA_964536405.1). Lineage (GTDB taxonomy): Bacteria > Bacillota > Clostridia > Oscillospirales > Oscillospiraceae > JAHHSE01. The sequence continues at coordinate 1,124 of CAZHWK010000361.1, read as the reverse complement.
CCCGCCCGTCTCCTCCTCTGACGACGACAACTATTACACCATCAAGGCCACCGCAAATGAGGGTGGAACCATCTCTCCGTCCGGTACCCTCAGCGTGCCCGAGTATCGGAACAAGACCTATACCATCAAGCCCAATGAGGGCTTTGAGCTCCAGGATGTGCTGGTGGATGGCAAGAGCGTGGGGGCGGTTTCCTCCTACACCTTTGAACGGGTGACCCGTGGCCACACCATAGAGGCCGTCTTTGCCCCCATTCCCGCCTGGGAAAATCCCTTCACCGACGTGAGCGAGACCGACGATTTCTTTGAAGCCGTACGGTATGTCAGCCAAAAAGGCCTGATGCGTGGCAAGTCGGACACCGCCTTTGGCCCCAAGGCAGAGATCTCCCGTGCCATGATTGTTACCATTCTGCACCGCCTGGAAAGCGAGCCTGCGGCCAAGGTGGCGACCTCCTTCGACGATATCGAGGCCGATACCTGGTACACCCCCGCCCTAAATTGGGCGATGGAAGCCGAGGTTGTCAAGGGCTATGGCAACAAGAATTTTGGCCCCACCGACTCCATCACCCGTGAGCAGCTTATCACCATGCTCTGGCGGCAGGCGGGCAGTCCCATGCTGATGGACTACCCCGGCCTTGCCACCTTTGACGACGCAGGCGACATTTCCGACTGGGCCCGCCAGGCCATGGCCTGGGCCCACCAGCAAGGACTTGTGGAGGGCAACGGCAATCAACTGATGCCTAAGGCAAACGCTACCCGGGCACAGGTTGCCGCTATCATGATGCGCTACTGTGAGAAGGGCGAAAAGTAAATACTGACATATCAGTTGCTGCTGCCTCCGCAATGCTCTGATGTAATGGAGAAAGCGCAGCGGTTAGGGTACTATCCTTCCGCTGCGCTTTCTGCAATTGGATCCACGTCAATTCCTTGGACAAGAAGGGCGAATAGAGCCAGATTTATCTAGGGCGGCAGCTGGGTAGCCCAGACTACTGGCTGACAAATTCTGCACCTCGCTCTTCCAAAACTTCAATGTTAGATACATTCAGATATAGATCCTGAAAGTAGCCGTTTTCTACCAGCTCCGGTGTGCCTGTGACCTTAATCCATGCATTGTCTTCTGGGTAATC
>CAZHWK010000360.1:0-2108 GCA_964536405.1 uncultured Oscillospiraceae bacterium | reverse complement strand
TATAACATGAGAAAGCAGCCCTCCATCTGCGCAGATGGAGGTCCACTTTTGTGTTCAATTAATTTAGTGTTACTAACGCATTATTGTTGTACAAAATGACATGCAGAAAAAAGTGATAATTTTATGGTATGCTTGCTATTTATACTGTTGTACAATAAAATTAGGTTAAATCCGATGTGAAAAACTTAAAAAAGAGTTAAATGAACTCGCCGCCCCTTGCGTTCAGGAATAAAATGGGGTAGACTACATTCAGCAAGGGAAAAATAATTGAATTGATATGCAGGAGGTAATCATATGTCTTTCTTTGATACATTTAAGGAGCGTGCCACCGACCTGGCTCAGACCGGAGTGGCCAAGAGCAAGGAACTGGCCGAAATCGGCAAGCTGAAGCTGGACAACGCTGCCGAAGAGGACGCCATCAAGCGGGCTTATATTGAAATCGGTAAGCTTTACTATGCCGAGCGGGGCATGACCCCTGACGCCGCCTATGCCTCTTTGTGCGAAAAAATCACTGCATCCAAGGCCGTGATTGAGAGCAACAATGCCCGTGCCGATGAAATTCGGGCGGCCGGCAATGTGGCGGCCGAGCCTGTTTCTCCCATTGTCACTGAGATTCCCGCTGAGGAGCCCGTGGCCCCCGTGGCCCCCGAGGCCCCAGTGGCTCCCGCCGCCGAGGATGACCAGTCCGCCGAGTAAGCTGGCGTGCAAGGAAAAGAAAAAAGACAGGCATCGTGGAGAAAATCTCCACGATGCCTGTCTTTTTTCGAAAGGAAGGCCTTGGGCAGAGCCGGTCATGGGCAGGCCGTACCTTGGAGGAAGGGGTTAGCCCCAAAGCTCCTCGTCGCTGGGAATTTTGGCATCGGGCATGAAGCGGGCAATGCGGGAAACATTCATCAGATGATAGTAGGTCAGGTTTTCCGAAATGGAGTTGTTGCCCCAGGAGCCACAGCCCAGAGTGTTGGTGGGGGATAGACCGTTTTGGAAGGAGCCGCCACCGCCGGTGGCACAGGTCTGGTTGCAGACAATGCGGGACACCTCGGTTTGCAGGGCGGCATATTCAATGGCGGCAGGATTGGTGGAGTGGACGGCAATGCTGTGGCCCTTGCCGATTTTGTCCAGGTTGTTCCGGGCGTTGGCGACCGCCTCCTCCCAGGTGTCATAAGCGTACAGAGTGATGACAGGGAACATTTTCTCTTCGCCGAGAATGTCCTCAATCCCATCTGCCTGCACAGCCAGAACACGGGTGTCGGCAGGTACCGAAATACCGCACTTCTGGGCAATCACGGTGGCGTCCTGCCCCACCATTTCTCGGTTCATCACACCGCCGGGGAAGAGAAAGTCCCGCAAAAGGGCGGTTTGCTCCTTGGACACAACGTAGGCCTGGGAGCGGCCAATGACTTCCATGGCGGACGGGTAATCGCTGCAGTGCAGATGGATGGCCTGCTCCCCGGTGCAGATGATGCCGTTATCAAAGCCACGGCCAAAAAGAATTTGGGGAATGGCGGTTTCCAGGTCATAGCCCTTGTCCACCAGAACCTGAACATTGCCGGCACCCACGCCAAGGGCGGGCTTGCCCGAGGAGTAGACCGAGCGGACCATCTCCATACCGCCGGTGGCGATAATGACATCCACCGAGGAGGCCAGCATCTTGGTCAGCTCCAGAGATTTTACGTCCAAAATCTGAATGGTGTGCTCGGGCGCACCCAGCTTCTTCAGATATTCGTTCATGTACTGCACAGTTTTGATACAGCAGTTCATGGCACGGGGATGGGGGGCAATGATGATGGGATTTCTGCACTTCAGGGCGAACATGGCGTTGGACATGCAGGTGACAATAGGATTGGTGGTGGGGGTGATGGCACCCACGACACCCACGGGCTTGGCCACTTTGGAAATTCCGGTGGCTTCGTCGGTTTCGATGATGCCGACAGATTTTTTGCCCTTGAGGGACCACCAGATGATTTTAGCCTTATTCCTATTTTTGGCTACCTTATCTGCGTAGACACCCATGCGGGTTTCCTCAACGGCATCCTTGCCCAGCTCTTCGGCATGGTCGAACACGGCTTTGGCGCAGGCTTTCACCAGCGCATCGACCTGTTCCTGGGTAT
>CAZHWK010000359.1:0-2114 GCA_964536405.1 uncultured Oscillospiraceae bacterium | reverse complement strand
TGAAATGATGCCGGTGACCGAGTATCCCTATGACGGCTCCTGGGGCTATCAATGCACCGGGTACTTCGCCGCCACCAGCCGGTACGGCACCCCCCACGATTTTAAATATCTGGTGGATGAGCTTCACAAGGCCGGGGTTGGGGTGATTCTGGACTGGGTACCCGCCCACTTCCCCAAGGATGCCTTCGGCCTGTATGAATTTGACGGTACCCCTACCTACGAGTATGCCGACCCCCAAAAGGGGGAGCAGGCCGACTGGGGCACCAGGGTTTTTGATTACTCCCGCAACGAGGTGCGCTCCTTCCTCTTCTCCTCGGCCATGTTCTGGCTGGAGGAGTATCACATTGACGGCCTGCGGGTGGATGCTGTGGCCTCCATGCTCTATCTGGACTATGGCCGGGAGGAGGGACAATGGACCCCCAACCGCTTCGGCGGCCACGAAAATCTGGAGGCGGTCTCCTTCTTCCAAACTCTGAACGAAGCCATTTTCCGGGACCATCCCGATGTTTTGATGATTGCCGAGGAGTCCACCGCCTGGCCCAAGGTGACCCACCCCACCAGCGAGGGGGGACTGGGCTTTAACCTGAAGTGGAACATGGGCTGGATGAACGACATTCAGCACTACATGAAGCTGGACCCCTACTTCCGCCAGTTTAACCACAAGGACATTACCTTCTCCTTTATGTACGCCTTTTCGGAGACTTTTGTCCTCCCCCTTTCCCACGATGAGGTGGTCCATCTAAAGGGCTCCCTGCTGGAAAAAATGCCAGGGAGTGATGAGGAGCGGTATGCCGGGGTGCGGGCCTTCATCACCTATATGCTCACCCATCCGGGCAAAAAGCTTCTGTTCATGGGGGCCGAGTTCGGCCAGTGGCACGAGTGGCAGTATGAATATTCCCTGGACTGGCACCTGCTGGACCAGCAGGATGAGGACGGGGCACGCCACCGTGCCCTGCACACCTTCTTCAAGGCGGCCAACAACCTCTATCTGGCCCAGCCCGCCCTGTGGGAGCTGGACTTTTCCTGGGAGGGCTTCCAGTGGATTTGTGCCGACGACCACACCGCCAACACGGCCGCCTTCCTCCGCAAGGACAAGAAGGGCAGCTTCCTGGTGGTGGCCTGCAACTTCTCCCCCATCCACCGGGTGGGCTATCGCCTCGGGGTGCCCTGCCGGGGCACCTACCGGGAGCTTTTGAACACCGACGAGATTGCCTTCGGCGGTCAGGGCCGCCTGAACAGCGGGGATTTACAGACCATCGACCAGCCCTGCCACGGCGAAAGCCAGCAACTCTGTGTGGACCTGCCCCCCATGGGAGCGGTCATTTTAAAATGTATGAAAAAGAAGCCGCCCCTCAAGCGGCCCGCCAAAAAGGACACCGTCCCTGCCCAGCAAAGCAATATTTGACAACGACAAAGAGGGTGTGATAGGTAATGAAAAAGGAATGTGTGGCCATGCTGTTGGCCGGTGGTCAAGGCAGTCGGCTAAAGGCCCTGACCAGCAAAGTCGCCAAGCCCGCCGTCCCCTTTGGGGGCAAGTACCGCATCATCGACTTTCCCCTGTCCAACTGCGTAAACTCCGGCATTGACACGGTGGGGGTGCTCACCCAGTATAAGCCCCTGGAGTTAAATGCCTATATCGGAAACGGCCAAGCCTGGGATTTGGACCGTTCGGACGGAGGGGTACATATCTTGCCCCCCTATGTCATGGAGGGGGACAAGGGCACCTGGTACAAGGGGACCGCCAATGCCATCTATCAAAATTTAAGCTTCCTGGAGGCTTACGACCCCGAATATGTCCTGATCCTTTCGGGGGACCACATTTATAAGATGGATTATGCCAATATGCTGGCCCGCCATAAGGCGGCCGGGGCGGCCTGCACCATTTCGGTGCTGGAGGTCCCCCTGGAGGAGGCCAGCCGCTTCGGCATCATGAACGTGGATGAAAACGACACCATCTACGAGTTTGAGGAGAAGCCCAAAAAGCCCAAGAGCAACCTGGCCTCCATGGGCATTTACATCTTTACCTGGCAGAAGCTGCGGGAATATCTCATTGCCGACGAGGCCGACGAGAAAAGTGCCAACGACTTCGGCAAAAACATCATCCCCGCCATGCT
>CAZHWK010000358.1:0-2118 GCA_964536405.1 uncultured Oscillospiraceae bacterium | reverse complement strand
CACAGCCGTACTTCTCCCCCCGGTCGTAGTAGATTTCCGAGCAGGGGCCGCAGGGGCCGGAGCCATGCTCCCAGAAGTTATCGGCCTTGCCAAAGCGGAAGATCCGCTCGGCGGGAATGCCGATTTCCTTGTTCCAAATCTCAAAGGCTTCATCGTCCTCCTCGTAAATGGAGGGATAGAGCTTGTCCGCCGGAATGCCAACCCACTCGGGGGAGGTCAAAAACTCCCAGCTCCAGGCAATGGCCTCATGCTTGAAGTAGTCCCCAAAGGAGAAGTGGCCCAGCATCTCAAAATAGGTACCGTGGCGGGCGGTCTTGCCGATGTTCTCAATATCGCCGGTGCGGATGCACTTCTGGCAGGTGCAAACACGGTGACGGGGGGGCTCCTGCTCGCCGGTAAACCATGGCTTCATGGGAGCCATGCCGCTGTTGATGAGCAGCAGGGACGCATCATTCTGGGGAATGAGGGGGAACGAGGGCAGACGCAGATGGCCTTTGCTCTCAAAGAATTTCAGGAACATCTCACGCAGTTCGTTGACGCCGTAATTTTTCATGTGTTTCCTCCTAAAAATAAAAAGACCCCGCCCCCGGTTCAGGGACGAGGTCAAAATTCACTCGTGGTACCACCCTGATTTCAAGGCCCCACAAGGGCCCTGCATCTCAGATGATCCTTTAACGGGGATCGGGCGTCCCACTCATCGCAGGCGGCTCGGGAGTGGCAAATTCCCTCAATGCCATTTTATCTGTGTCATTGTACCTAGCTTTTTTCAAATTGTCAAGAAGGTATCCTCAATATTTATTGAAAGGCCTCCGCCACATAGACCCTCCCTGCCTCCCTGTTCCAAAACAAATACAGCCGGGAGCCATCCTCCTGTGAGCGGTACAGGACCTTGCAGGCCGAAAAATCGGGCACGACCTCCTCCGGCGTCTGCACCGATTGCAGCCATGTAAGAACCGTTTCTACCTCCTGGGCTGTGGGATACCCGGCTTGGTCAAACAGCGCATCCAGCCGGCCTTTCTTCCCTTCCCCGACCTTCCCCTCTTTTCCTTTGGTGTAGTCCAGCACATGATACCGCACACCATCCCCATGAAAGCTCTCTGTGGAGTATCCATGCACCTCGTGATAGCCCCCGGGCAGCCAAATGTTCCAGTTCACCTTCACCGCAAATGCGGTGCCGTTTGCAAAAAGCCAGTACAAAATCAGCCATATAGCCAAAACTACCAAGCCCCCGGCACCCAGGATGAACCACCGTCTTTTTTCTGTCTGCTTCATAGGTCGCACCTCCATTTTTCCATTTTTGCCGTCATCGATGGCAGGGCCTTTGATTTTAGCATTTCGGCACACCGTGCCGAAATGCGAGATAAAATAGCTATTTTGCAGCCATTATATCATGATTTTCAATCATGATATGGCCATCTGCCGTCTTTGACGGCAGGGCCTTCCAATCCAAGCGCTTGCGCACACCGTGCGCAAATGCGCAATAAAATAGCCGCTTTGCGGTTATTTTATCATGGCAATTGCAACACGTCCATCCGTCCTGTTCAACTTTTAAGAAATCTTAAGTTGCATTATTTCGCTTTCCGAAGTATACTGTTCCTATAAGGAGGTGGCCCCATGAAGAAGAAGTCCAAGGCGGGAAAATACATTGCCCCCACTCTGTGCGCCCTGCTGGTCATGGTGATTGCCCTGTTCTATCTGGGTATTTTCCTGTGGTGCATGCTGGTAGAGCCCATTGCCACCCCCATGCTGGCCCTCTTTATTCTGGGCCCGGCCGCCGTTTTATTTGGCATCATTTATTCTTTGGTGGAACGCTACCATGAAATTAAAGGAGGAGAAGAAGATGACTCTGCTGACTATTGAACATTTCCCCGGCAAGGAATTTGAAGCCCTTGGTATGGTCAAGGGAAGCGTGGTCCAGTCCAAGAATCTGGGCAAGGATTTTATGGCAGGCATGAAAACCCTGGTGGGCGGCGAGCTGACCGGGTATACCGAGATGCTGCAGGAGGCCCGCCAGATTGCCACCAAGCGTATGGTGGACCAGGCCCAACAGATGGGGGCCGATGCCGTCATCGGCCTGCGGTATACCTCCTCCGCCATTATGCAGGGGGCCGCTGAGGT
>CAZHWK010000357.1:0-2125 GCA_964536405.1 uncultured Oscillospiraceae bacterium | reverse complement strand
CCCCCTTTGGCCCCGGCCCCGCTAAGGCCTTGGACGAAGCTCTGGACATCTGCCGGGAGCTTGGCTTTGCCACCGAAAATGTGGACCACTATGTGGGCACCGCCGATTTAAATGGCAACGAAACCCTTCTCCATGTCCTGGGCCATCTGGACGTGGTGGGCGAGGGCAAGGGCTGGACCCGTGAGCCTTATGCCGTCACCGAGGAGGACGGAATCCTCTACGGCCGTGGTGTCATTGACGACAAGGGCCCGGTAGTGGCCGCCCTTCTGGCCATGAAGTGCCTCAAAGACCTGGGGGTAGAACTTCCCTTTAATGCCAAGCTTATCTTGGGCACCGACGAGGAAACTGGCAGTGAGGACATTGCCTACTACTTTAAAAAATTCCCTCACGCTCCCTATACCTTTACCCCCGATGCCAGCTTCCCCCTCATCAACGTGGAAAAGGGCAGCTATAAGCCCACCTTCTCAGCCACCTTTGCCCCCACCGAGGCAAGTCCCCGGGTTCTGTCCCTGGAGGGTGGTTTCCGCATCAACGTGATTCCCGGCGAGGCCGAAGCCTTGCTGACCGGCCTGACTGCCCCTGCTGTGGGGGCCACTTTGACCCGTGTGGCCGAGGAAACCGGGGTTGCCTTCTCGGCCAAGGCCGAGGGGGATTACTGCCGCATTCTGGCCAAGGGTACCGGCGGCCACGCTTCCACCCCCGAGGTGGGCAACAATGCCGTCACGGCCCTGCTTCAGCTTCTGGCCGCCCTTCCTCTGGCTGACTGCGATTCCACCTCTGCCATCCGCTCTCTGGCCGCCCTCTTCCCCCATGGGGACCATGTGGGCGAAGCCCTTGGCATGGCGGTTTCGGATGAAGTTTCGGGACACAGCTCCCTGGCTTTCACCCTGCTCACCCTGGATGAAACCGGCTTCGAGGGCCGGTTTGACAGCCGCACCTCCCTGGCCGCCAATGAGGAAAATACCCGCCGTCCCGTGGAGGAAGCCTTTATCCGCTGCGGCTTTAAGGTTGCCGGTTCCGTGATGCACGCCCCCCATAACACTCCCGGCGATTCCCCCATCGTGAAGAAGCTGTTGACCTGCTATGAGCAGTATTCCGGTGTCACCGACGCCAAGCCCATGGCCATCGGTGGGGGCACCTATGTCCACGACATTCCCGGGGGCGTGGCTTTCGGCTGTGAAATCGAGGGGTTTGAGTGCAATATGCACGGTCCTGACGAGTGTATCCCTGTGGATGTCCTGCTCATGTCAGGCAAAATTTTTACCCAGGCCATTTATGAGCTGTGCAAGGAGAAAAACTGATATGAAAAAGCTGTGTACCACTTTGGCGGCCGCCTTGCTGGCCGTCACTTTGGCAGCGTGCGGCGGCAGCGGCCTAACCACCTTTGATGCCACCGCCTATACCCAGGGCCTTCTGGACAAAACCTACCTGGGTGTCTTTGACCAGGACTATCTGGACATGGTAGACATTGACGAGGAAGAAGCCATGGAGTCCTACCAGACCAGTCTTGAGGTGGAGTACGCCTACTTGTCCAAAAATCTTTCTTTTGAAGAGGATTATCTTACCGATGAAACCCGCCAGGCCGCCCTGGATGTCATTGCCGACATGTACCAGAATGCCCGTTATGAGGTCAAGCCCGCCACCAAGACCGACAAGGGCTTTGCCATTGAGGTGGTGGTTCAACCCTATGACCTCATTGCCGTCATCAACGAGGACTATATGGCAGACTATGCCGAGGGCTTCCGGACCAAATATGCCTCCTACACGGAAGAAGTCATCAATGCCATGTCCGACAGCGAGTATAGGGCCTTTATGATCGAGCATGAAAATGACTGGGCCAATGGGGTTCTGGCCCTGTTCCGGGATAATGCCAGCGCAGGCGGTCATCTGGACTCTCAGAGCATTATCGTTCAGATGACCAAGACGGATAAGGGGTACTATGCCATTTCCGAAAATGACTTTGCCAACCTGGACGCTTTGATTTTGGCCTATACCCGATAAGGTTTTTCCATTCGGTGTACGAAAAGATGCAACAAATGGAAAAAGCCCTCCTAAAGTACAAACTACTTTAGGAGGGCTTTTTGATGCAGAAGACAGAACACTATCAGTTAAACCAGTACGAACC
>CAZHWK010000356.1:0-2126 GCA_964536405.1 uncultured Oscillospiraceae bacterium | reverse complement strand
AAACCGCACCTGTTTTTGTACACGATGTCACAAACCTGTTGGTAAGCACTTACCATTTGGTAATATTATCACCAAATTGTTCGTATTGCGCCCCGGGGAACACCGCCTTATGATTTGTCATGAGCTTACCACCAAAAATGAATAAGGAGTGACTTTCATGATTAAGCGTACCCTGGAAGAATTAAAATCCTACAATGCCCCCGGCCATTTCGGCATGACCGCCATGCGTATTCACGGCAAGGAAGAAACCGGAGCTGAGAAGTTCTGGGTGGGTCTGTCCACCTTCCTGCCCGGCGGCGGTGCCGAATACGCTTACGAGGACAACCCCCTGGAGAAGGTCTACTACGTTTTGGAGGGCGAAATGACCGTCACCGACAAGGAAGGCACCAAGTACGTCATCCATAAGAATGAGTCCATTTCCTTCCCCCCCAACGAGGGCCGTCACCTCATCAATGAAACCAACGCCCCCGCCACCATGCTGGTCATCATCAACTACCCCGATGGGAAATAAGGAGGAACAAACATATGGCTATTGATGTTTCCAAGGAATTTATGAGCGGACTGTTCTCCATCGAGGGGAAGGTCGCCATTGTGACCGGGGCCACCGGGGCTTTGGGCGGTGCTGTCGCCATGGCTTACGGCCTGGCCGGTGCCAAGGTTGTGGCCACCGGCCGCAATCAGGGCAAGCTGGATGCCATCGCCGCCGAAATCAAGGCTGCCGGGTGCGAGATTTCCACCTTCGCCGCCGATCCCTCCAAGCCCGAGGATGTGGATGCCCTCATCAAGTTCACCGTCAGCACCTATGGCGAGCTGAACATTCTGGCTGTCTGCCACGGCTACAACGCCCCCAAGAGCATGATGGAGCAGACCGTGGAAGAGTGGCAGACCATCATGGATGCCGACCTGAAAAGCGTTTACATCGTTTCCAAGGCCGCCGCCGAGCAGATGGCGGCCCAGGGCAAGGGCGGCAAGATGGTCATTACCTCCTCTGCCCGCTCCAAGGCCGGTATGGCCGGTTACACCGGCTACTGCGCCTCCAAGGGTGCCTGCGACCTGATGGTGCAGTCCATGGCCTGCGACCTGTCCGCCAAGTACAAGATTAACGTGAACACCATTAACCCCACCGTGTTCCGCTCCGACCTGACCGAGTGGATGTTTGACCCCGATTCGGCGGTCTATCAGAACTTCCTGAAGCGTCTGCCCATCGGCCGTCTGGGCGAGCCAAACGATTTCGTAGGTCTGGCCATTTTCCTGGCCGCCCCCGCCTCTGACTTCCTCACCGGCGGCAATTACGATGCCACCGGCGGCTACTGGGCCTGCTGATTCGTTTTTTCAAAGGTCCGGGCGGGGAATTTCCGTCCGGCCCCATGTAGGAGGCTTCATCCACCATGAACATAAAAAACATTTTGATTTGCGGAGCCGGGATGATGGGCAAAAACATCGCTTTTGTCTTTGCTTCCAACCCCGAGTTCCAAATTGGCCTGTATGACCTCTACCCCACCGACGTGGAAGCCGGTATCCGCCAGAACACCCGCCAGCTGGTGGAAAAGGGTGTGCTGTCCCAGGAGGAACTGGAACAGCGTCTGGCCCGCATCCGCTTTACCACCGATTTGGACAGCGACCTGGTAAAAGATGCCGATTTGGTCATTGAGGCCGTCTTTGAGGATATGGGCATCAAGCAGGACACTTTCGCCAAGCTGGAGGCCCGTTGCCGTCCCGACTGTATTTTCTGCACCAATTCCTCGGTGATGAGCCCGTCGGAAATTTCGGCACGCCTCACCCACCGGGAACGATTTGCGGGCACCCACTTCTGGAACCCCGGCCATCTCATCCCCCTGGTGGAGGTCATCAAGTCGGATGCCACCAGCGAGCAAACCGCACAAACCGTCATGGAGGTTCTGCGCTCGGTTGGAAAGAAACCGGTCCTCTGCCAAAAGGACGTCCCCGGCTTCATCGCCAACCGGATGCAGCATGCCCTGTGGCGGGAAGCCATCTCCATTGTGGAACACGGCATCGCCGATGCCGCCACGGTGGACGAGGCCGTGCGCTATTCCTTCGGACTGCGTCTGCCCCAGCTTGGCCCCATGGAGAATGCCGACATGGTGGGCACCGACCTCACCTACAAC
>CAZHWK010000355.1:0-2135 GCA_964536405.1 uncultured Oscillospiraceae bacterium | reverse complement strand
GCCACTCAAAGGCCGATAACGGGGCCAGCCGTGGCCGCTTACTCCTTTTTTCAGCGGCCCGCTCCGAGGTGATATTCCCATCCGTCCCCTCTCCGCCTTGCACCAAACGGCGGCTCTCTGCCCAGGGGCTTTGGGATGGTACTTGTCCTCATCCAAGCGTTTTGGTATTCCTCAGTATCTTATCCGTTTCCCCGCCTTCTGTCAAGGGGATGGGGGGATTTTTATGACCGAAAGAGCAAATACGGTGCCATCTGTTCCCCTTTTGTGGTGGACGGCAGGGGCGGCAGGCCGTATAATGGAAAAAAACACCGTCTTGGAGGGCTCCTGTATGCGCCGAAGAACCCTTGCTCTTTTCACCATCCTTCTGCTCCTGCTCCCCTCGGGCTGTGGCGTGGAAAGCCCTGTTTCCCCATCGGAGCCGCCCCCGACGGCCACAGCCACCCCGGCCGCCACCCCGCCATCCGGCGACACCTCGGACAACGAAACGCCCCTCCCCGCCGGAACCACTCAGGACTACACGTTGGAACGCACCCTCACCGTGGAAGAGGACCGAACCCTGACCTTGCGGCTCCACGGCCGGGCCACGGCCAGTGGCTATGATACCTGGGAGTACGGTATCGGTTCTATTGACGTACTGGAAGGGGAGCGGCTTCTCCAAACCCTTTCGGTCAGGGAGGCCGTGGACACGGCCATCCAGGCAGATAGCCTTTCCTCCGACTTTTGGCCCAGTGACTACACCAGCAACTTTGAAGCGGATGGATTTCTTGCCACCAAAGATGTGAACTTTGATGGCTTTGACGACATCTCTGTGCAATGGTACTTGGGCAATGTCAATGAAGTTCGGCTGTTCTGGCTTTGGAATGCCGAAACCGAACGCTTCGCCTACGCCTTCTCCCTCACGGGCTACGATTTTACCGTGGATGAGGAGGCCAAACAGCTTGTGACCGAAGGGCGGTACGGCATCGGTCAGTATGATACCGACTTCTATTCCTATGACCAAGGGGGGGCTTTACGGCGGGTCAAGCAGGTCCACCAGGACCTGGCCCAGGGACTTACCACCACCTACGAGCTGGTAGACGGACAGTGGACCCAGGCTTCCCAGGAAGCGGTTGTCCTTCCTGCCGAATAGGGAACATCCCGTTTAGCACAAATGGGATAAAATAAAAGAAAAAACACCGGCTCGGCGGAACATTCCGCCGAACCGGTGTTTTTTCATCCATGTTACAGGTCAAAATCCTTCCCGAACTGAAGGTCATCCAGGTTCAGGCGGCGGGTGGAGTCCTCCTCCTCGCCGCTGGGCATCCCGACCTTGTCGTCCACCTTACCAAAGGAGAGGGTATCCTCCTCATCCTCGGCAGGCCGGCCCCCTCCAAAGGAATGCTCAAAGGCGGAAGCGGCCACGGGGGCAGGCTCCTCGTCCCTCATGCGGTTCATGCTGGCCTCAATTTCGGCCACGGCGGCTACCACAGGGTCGACCGCCTTGGGGGTTGCCACCTTGGGTGCGGTAATGGCCTCCAATGCATCCAGATGCTCCATCTCCCGGCGGTACATCTCCCGGAGCTTGCCCACATAGACCGCAGTGGCATTCTGGGCCGCCACCAACCTGGCTTCCTCGTTGGCAATCTCCTGGCGGATATCGGTCATCTTTTCCCGTGCCTCGGCCTCGGCGGTGCTGAGCATTTGAGCCTGCTTTCTCTCGGCCTCCCGCACCATTTCGTCGGCCATAGTCTGGGCGGTCAGAAGTGCCTTGCGCATGGCATCCTCGGTGGCACGATACTCCTCCACCTTTTCCACCAGCACCTTCATCTTGGCCTTCAGGGCGGTATTCTCCTTGTAAAGGGCGGTATAGTCCTCGGTAAGCGTGTCTAAAAACTCGTCCACCATGGCCATATTATAGCCGCCAAAGCTGGCCTTTGCAAATGCTCGTTCCGATACTTCCTGGGGTGTCAGCATTAAAATCCCCTCTTCCTCTTTCTGAATAAAAATGCCATAAACGGCGAGGGTCTCCCCCCGCCGTTCGGTGCAAGACCTTATTCGCTCTGGTGGGTGCCGGGCGGGCTGTCATGCTACGCTTTGGCCGCATGGCCGGGTCGCTAAGTACGACCTACGCAAAAAATGCCGTTGCCTTCGGCAAC
>CAZHWK010000354.1:0-2137 GCA_964536405.1 uncultured Oscillospiraceae bacterium | reverse complement strand
CCGCACTCGTGGGCGATGGCGGGCAGATGGAGCATGGAGTTGGTGGAGCAGCCCAGGGCCATGTCAATGGTTTCGGCATTGTGGAAGGCGGCGGGGGTCATAATGTCCCGGGGCTTGATGTTTTTTTGCACCAGTTCCATGATCTGCATACCGGTGTGCTTGGCAAGGCGCAGCCGGGCCGACAGCACGGCGGGAATGGTGCCGTTGCCCCGCAGGGCCATGCCCAGGGCTTCAGTGAGGCAGTTCATGGAGTTGGCGGTGTACATCCCCGAGCAGGAACCGCAGGTGGGACAGGCGTTGTTCTCATAATCCTCCACCCCGGCTTCATCCAGCTTGCCCGCCTTATAGGCCCCCACCGCTTCAAACATGTGGGACAGGCAGGACCGCCGTCCGTCCGAGAGCCGACCGGCCAGCATAGGCCCGCCCGAGCAGAAGATGGTGGGAATGTTCAGCCGGGCGGCCGCCATCAGCAGGCCGGGCACATTCTTGTCGCAGTTGGGTATCATGACCAGACCGTCAAACTGATGGGCCATGGCCATGGCTTCGGTGGAGTCGGCAATCAGTTCCCGGGTGACCAGGGAGTATTTCATGCCCACATGGCCCATGGCGATGCCGTCGCACACGGCGATGGCGGGAAACTCGATGGGGGTCCCCCCGGCCATGCGGATGCCGGCCTTGACGGCCTCGGCAATCTTATCCAAATTCATGTGGCCGGGAACAATTTCGTTCTGGGAGCAGACCACCCCGATGAGGGGCCGTTCCAACTCCTCTTTGGTATAGCCAAGGGCGTAAAAGAGGGAACGGTTGGGGGCACGTTCCACCCCCCGGGTTACGTTATCACTTCTCATAGCGGTTACCTACTTTCTTCAGTTTGAAAGGGGAAAGCCTTGCAAATACTGGGTTCTACCAACGGTCGGTTGCTATTTTCGGCCTTGTGCGGTACACTGTGGGGGAGGTGAAGAATGTGAGCGAAATCAACAAGGAACAATGCGGGGCCTTTATTGCCGCCCTGCGGAAGGAAAAGGGCTGGACCCAAAAGGAGCTGGCCGAAAAACTCTTTGTTTCCGACAAGGCGGTGAGCAAGTGGGAGCGGGGATTGTCCCTGCCCGACGTCAGCCTGCTGGAACCCATGAGCGAGCTGCTGGGAGCCAGCATTTTAGAGCTTTTGCGAGGGGAGAGGCTACAACCCCAAAATCCCATGTCGCCCGACCAGGTAGAGCGGCTCATGGCCGAAACCGTCCACCTGTCCACCGAGGAAAAAGCACGGGTCCAGATGGGGCGCAGGAAGTGGAAAATGGCCTATGCCATCTGTGCCTTCCTGTCCCTGGCCCAGGTGGGTGGACTGCTGTCCATGGGCTTTTCGGCCGAGGAGATGGAGTCCAGCGTTTTTCTGGTGGTGGGGCTGTCAATGCTCTTTGGCGCCTGGCTCTGCTTTTGGGCCAGGGAGCGTCTGCCCGCCTATTACGACCAGAATAAAATCAGCTTTTACGGTGATGGGGTGTTCCGCATGAATTTGGCGGGTGTCCACTTCAATAACAGCAACTGGCCCCATATTTTGAATGCCATGCGGGGGTGGCTGCTGGGGGCTATGGTGGTCTACCCCGTGCTGTGGTGGGCCCTTAGAAGCGTGCTGCGGGAAAACCGGCTGACCATCGAGCTGCCCTTGACCCTGTTTTTCTGCCTGGGAATGATGATACCGGCCTATGTGGTGGGAAAGAAATACGAGTAAATGGAACACGGCCGCCTGCCCAACTGGGTCAGGCGGCCGTGTTGTCTTTAGTTGGAGGCGGTGTCGGGGTTGGCGTCGTCCCCCCAGAGCATATTTTTGCGAAGCTCGGCACCCACAATTTCCATCTGGTGGCGGGCCAGGTTAGCCCGCTTGGAGTTGAAGAAGGTACGGCCGTTCTTATTCTCGGCAATCCACTTGCCCGCAAAGGTGCCGTCCTGAATGTCGTCCAGAACCTTACGCATATTTTTCTTGGTTTCCTCATAGGGCAGCACACGGGGACCGGACACATATTCGCCGTACTCGGCGGTGTCCGAAATGGAGTAGTTCATCATGGCCACTCCGCCCTTGTTGATGAGGTCGATGATAAGCTTCATCTCGTGGATACACTCGAAGTAGGCGTTCTCGGGC
>CAZHWK010000353.1:0-2162 GCA_964536405.1 uncultured Oscillospiraceae bacterium | reverse complement strand
GGACCCCATTCTGGTGGGCCTTGTGACCACCGGCCTTCTGACCTTCTGCATCATTGCCCTGGTCTTTGGCCCTGACCGGCGCTGTCTGGCGGCGGTGACTGGGGCGGGGGCGGGACTGCTGGTTACCTGCGTGCTGGGGGCGGTCTGCACCTCGGCCCTGCAAATCAACGGGGCGGTCATGAGCTATTCCGAAAGCCTGCTGTACAGCGGCTATCAGCATCTAAACCTCACCCGAATTTTCATGGCCAGCATCTTCATCGGGGCCTCGGGGGCCATGATGGATTTGACGGTGGACATTACAGCCGCCGTCCACGAGGTGGTGGAAAAACGGCCCGACCTCTCCCGGAAGGAAGCCATACTGTCCGGTGTCCGGGTAGGCCGGGCCGCCTTGGGCACCATGACCACCACCCTTTTGCTGGCCTATTCGGGTGGCTTTCTCGGGCTGATGATGGTCTTTATGGCACAGGGAACTCCCCTTATCAATATTTTGAACTATAAATATGTAGCCAGTGAGATTATCCATACCATGGTAGGCTCCCTAGGGCTGGTGGCAGCCGCCCCCCTGACCGCCTGCACCGCCGGATACTTTTTGGCCCGCCCACGCAGTGCAGTCCCTCCTCAGAAACCTGCCTCTTCCCAACCGTAATAAGAGCCTGCTGCAAGTCGATTGCAGCAGGCTCTTTTGCCTTATTTCTTGACGGCGGTGACCATCACGTCAATTTTACACACATCGGCCAGTGCCACCCCGCCGAAGCACATCCGGGCGGGCATATGCTTGGGGTCAAAGTGCTTGACATACTCGGCATTCATGGCATTACGCTCAGAAAAGTCGGTGAGAAGGACCTCCACCCGCACCACATGCTCCATGTCCGAGCCGTGGGCCTCCAAAATGGTTTTAAGATTTTGAAAAACCTGGCGGGTTTCGGCGGTAATGTCCCCGGTGACCAGCTCCCCGGTCTGCATATCCTCGGACACCAGGCCCGAAAGATAGAGGTAATTGTCCACCTCCACAATGTCGGAGTAGGGGGCCCCGGCCGAGCCTTCAAAGCTGATAAAATTCAAATCCATAGTTTTCCTTCCTTTCTATTTTCGTCCCCACCCTTTCGGCAGGGGCATTTTTATGGTGAACGCAGGCCTTGGGGCCTGCCCCTTCACGGACAGTATTCCTGCTTGATGGCCCCCATCAGGGTGACCACCCGGGTGTCGGCAATCCAATAGACCACGCTCATCCCCCGCTTTTCACAGTCCAGGATACCCGCCGTTCTCAGGTGGCTGAGGTGCTGGGACAGGGCGGAGAGGGTGATATTGGGGGTAAATTCGTGTAGTTCCCCTACCGTCATAGGCCCCTTCATCAAGGCACACAGCACCAGCAGGCGGTGTTCATTGGACAGCGTTTTGAGCAGCTGGGCAATCCGTTTCGCCTGTTCCTCCACAGGGAACCTCCCCTTTCTTTTGTTTGAGCATACAAATTCCCTGGGTCATGGTGCCCATGGGACAGTAAACGCACCAGGACCGGGG
The DNA here is from genome assembly GCA_964536405.1 of uncultured Oscillospiraceae bacterium. GTDB lineage: Bacteria > Bacillota > Clostridia > Oscillospirales > Oscillospiraceae > JAHHSE01. Next base: position 644 of record CAZHWK010000353.1, on the reverse strand, counting down.
CCGAAAGAGCACCATGGTCAGAAGGCCCAGCACGGTGGAGGTCATCATCACCCCGAAGAACCCGAAGGCAAACTGGGCCATCCAGGGGGCCACCATGCCAACCTCGGCCCACTGCCAGGGCAGCTTAAAAACCCACAGCAGGGTGACCGTTTCCTGGAGGGTGGCCCCGGCAAAGACCTTGTAGGTGCTGAACAGCATCAGGCCGAACATGGTCATGAAGAAGGCCAAAAAGCCATAGCGGAACCATTTGCTTCGCAGAAAGCGGGGCGGGGGCACATGGCGGGACAGCTTCAGTCTGCTACCCAGCAGACCCAGCAGCTGGCCCCGGCCGCAAAACCGGTTGCAGTAGGCCTTGCTCCCACCGAAGATGGCCACCATCAAGGGAATGGCAAAAAAGAACATCCCCAGCCAGGCAAACAAAATGTTGCACAGGCCCAGCACCCAGTATAAAAGCTCCCCCAGCCACAGGTAATCGTACCAGTGTTTTTTCATACCACGGCCCTCCGCTGGGTGAGTACCATCACGTCGGCGGGGCAGATTTTGGTACATTTGCCGCAGCCCACGCACCGCTCTTCCTCCACCTGGGCTGTCACCCCGGATACCATGCGGATGGCCCCCAGAGGGCAAGCCCCCAGGCAAGTTCC
>CAZHWK010000352.1:0-2162 GCA_964536405.1 uncultured Oscillospiraceae bacterium | reverse complement strand
GGGAGCATTACCCAGGGGAACCGTTTCATCCCGTAGGGGCGGCCATCGGCCGTCTGTTCTGGCTTCTAGCTAGACCCCTTGCCGTATGTCATTCTGAGACACCCCTGCCGGTGTTATTCTGAGCGTAGGCGAAGGATCTTTCCATCACGCAGGGGAAAGATCCTTCGCTGCGAGATGGATGACAGTATGTGTTTATGTTTCCTGTCCCTTGACATCAGGGTAACGGATTTTGGCGGGGGCAAGGTCAACATCTCTGTGCTATATATTCCAAAGATCGGTGAGGACACTCCGAGCTCACTGTCTGGTACATCAAAGACGGTGGCGGTATCGAGGCCACGAATAGCTGATACAACGCCGCCACCGGCTGCATGGAGTTCACCATGACCCACCTTTCCCAGTACGTGATTGTCAGCTTCCCCCTCACCGACGTGCCGGAGAGCGCATGGTACTATGCGGATGTGGCCTATGTCTATAACAACGGCCTGTTTTCCGGCGCCGGCGATACCACCTTTAGCCCTGACGCCCCATGATCTGCGGCATAATCGTCACCGTTCTCTGGCGAATGCCGACAGCGGAGCACACGGATGTGTTTACGGATGTGTCCAAGGGCGCTTACTATAACAATGCGGTGAAGAAGCTGCATACAAACCATGATCGCCCCATTATTTTGGTATGCTTCTTTCCGATGGCAGCGGAAATGAGGTTACATGTCTCCCCATGAGTACAGTATTCTGCCGTATCTTTTGAAAAACCGAAGTCACGTTTTGACCTTTGAGCAAATCTACCCTTCCGTAAAGAGGCCGGTCTTTTTTGTCCAGACAGGGGTGAATGACAATGGCTAGTCGTAGGTTTTAGTGCATAATCCGACATCACCGTTCATAAGCTGTATGGAACATGATCGGCGCCGATAAGCAGTCGCCTAATTGAATGGAGGAAATAAGATTGATGGATCGGATATATATGGATAATGCGGCTACCTCATACCCAAAACCGAGACGCGTGGCACAAGCCGTTTATGACTATATACGCAATGTAGGAGGAAGTGCTGGCCGGGGCGAACATCAGTCCAGTCTGGAGGCCAGTGAATTGGTGATGGAGACGCGCCGCTGGACTGCGAAATTATTCCATATTGAACACCCGGAGCGCATTGCATTTGCTATGAACATCACCCAGGCGATTAACTTTGCTTTGCAAGGTTATTTACAACCTGGCGACCACGTCATAACCACATCTATGGAACACAATGCGGTAGCCAGACCATTGCATGTTTTACAGCAGCGTGGTGTGGAGTGGAGCCAGATTCAAGTAGATAAAGAAGGCCATTTGGATTTAGAGGAGCTGCGCAAAGCAATTCGAGACAATACCCGTATGATATGTATGCTGCATGCTTCCAATGTCACAGGTGATATAATGCCAATTACCGAGGTAGGAAAGCTAGCGGCAGAAAATGATCTGCTGTTTATGGTGGATAGTGCACAGACAGCAGGTTTGTTAAATATTGATGTACAGCGTGACCAAATTGATATTCTTACCTTTACCGGACACAAAAGCTTATTTGGGCCTCAAGGCATCGGTGGTATCTATTTGCGGTCGGGAATCTGGGTGACGCCATTGATAACCGGGGGCACAGGTTCCTTTTCCGAATCGTTGGACCAACCTTCTTTTATGCCAGATATGATGGAAAGTGGCACGGCCAACATGCCAGGCATTGCAGGCTTGCAGGCAGGGCTTCGTTACATCCATGCGCTGGGGGAAAAGACCATTTTAGAGAAAGAAAGAGAACATCTGCGCGTTTTACGGGAGGGACTTCAGGAGATTCAAGGCGTAAAACTGTACGGGGGCGGTGATGTCAACCGCCAGACACCAGTACTCAGTTTTACCATAGAGGGAGCTACGCCCTTAGAAGTAGGACGTTATTTAGAAGAAAAGTTTCACATCATTTGCCGGGCAGGCTTACACTGTGCAGTTTTGGCGCACCAAACCTTGGGTACGGCTGAACAAGGCAGCTGCCGCCTAAGCCCTGGCTATTTTACTACTCTTAGTGAATTGGAACAGACGATACGGGCGGTAGATGCGGCAGCACGTATTTTTTGATAAAAAGACAATTCCTATCATAGATTACGGCTCACTTATGACGCAGGTTATAAGTGGGCTTTTTTATA
>CAZHWK010000351.1:0-2170 GCA_964536405.1 uncultured Oscillospiraceae bacterium | reverse complement strand
CGCCCGGTTCATGGCCGACAGAATACCCCGCAGGGGGGCCAGGTTGATGTTGTGGTCCAGCCCCACCCCGAACACATCCCGGCCGTTCTCATCCCGAAGCTGGATATAGGCCACAGCCTGAGAATCAGAACCATCCGAAATGGCGTGCTCGGTGTAGTCCACGAAGGTGAAGCGGTCCATCTTCTGGCCGTGAATGGCATTGAAGAAGGCATTGATGGGGCCGTTGCCCTCACCGGACACCTTAAAAACCGTTTCCTTATGGCAGAGGGTCCCCTCAAACCGAACGTGGGAAATCCCCTTCTCATCCACCGTTTCATGGAAGGAATGCTTCAGCAGGCGGTAGGGAGCAGAAACCTCCATATAGGCCTTCTGAAACAGGTCGAAGATGTGCTGGGGCTTCAGCTCCTTGCCTACCCGGTCACTCTCGGCCTGGACAATCTGTCCAAACTCAGGGTGCATAGCCTTGGGCAAATCATAGCCAAAGTTGGCCGCCATCACATAGGCGGCCCCGCCCTTGCCCGACTGGCTGTTGATGCGAATGATAGGCTCGTACTGCCGCCCCACGTCGGCGGGGTCAATGGGAAGATAGGGCACCTCCCAAACCTCGGTTCCGCTCTGCTTCATATACTGTACGCCCTTGTTGATGGCATCCTGATGGGAGCCGGAGAAGGCGGTAAAGACCAGTTCCCCCACATAGGGCTGCCTCTCCCCAATCTTCATTTTGGTGACCCGCTCATAGACCTCACGGATTTGATTGATGTCGGAAAAGTCCAGCTTGGGGTCCACCCCCTGGGTGTACATATTCATGGCCAGGGTAACCATGTCCACATTTCCGGTCCGCTCCCCGTTGCCGAAGAGGGTAGCCTCAATACGCTCGGCCCCGGCCAGCATCCCCAGCTCGGCGGTGGCTACCCCGCAGCCCCGGTCATTGTGGGGGTGCAGGGAAATGATGGCACAGTCCCGGCTGGGCAGTTTGCTGAGGAAATATTCCAGCTCATCGGCAAAGTAGTTGGGCATACAGTTTTCCACCGTGGTGGGCAGGTTCAGAATGACCTTGTTTTCGGGGGTGGCCCCCAACTCTTCCAAAACGGCCTGGCAGATTTGGGCGGCGTAGTCCATCTCGGTGCCCATGAAGGACTCCGGCGAATACTGGTAGCGCAGATTCATCCCCGCCCCAATCACCGGCTGGGAAAGCTCCCGGATGAGCCGGGCGGCCTCTACCGCAATCTGGGTGATCCCCTCCTGCTCCATGTGGAAGACCACCTTGCGCTGGAGGGTGGAGGTGGAGTTATAAAAGTGAAGAATCACATTTTTGGCCCCGGCAATGGCCTCAAAGGTCTTGCGGATGAGGTGCTCCCGGGCCTGAACCAGCACCTGGATGGTCACATCATCCGGAATATGCCCCCCCTCAATGAGGGCGCGCAGAAACTCATACTCGGTATCTGAGGCCGAGGGGAAGCCAACCTCAATTTCCTTCACCCCAATGTTGACCAGAGTGTGGAAGAATTCAATCTTCTCCTCCACGTTCATGGGGTCGATAAGGGCCTGGTTTCCGTCACGCAGGTCCACCGAGCACCAGATGGGGGGATGGGTAATCCGCTTATCCGGCCACTTGCGGCCCTGCATGGGAATGGGTTCAAAGGGTACGTATTTTTGACAGCCTTGTTTCATCCTGCTTACCTCCTGTTCGGCGGGGGGAATAAAAAAATCCCCGACCGAAAAAATTTCGGTCAGGGACGCATTCACGTGGTACCACCCTGATTTCGCCCCCGGTCACCCGGCGACGCTCATAGACCTCCAACAAGGTCTGGACCGGTAACGAGGTCAGTCGTCCCAACCTAACGCCATGCGCTCAGTCGGGCGGCTCCGGGGCCAGTATTGCCAGTCGCTTCCCTATCGGCTTGCACCAAACGCCGACTCTCTGAAAGGGGGCACGTCTGTTTTCTTCCCATCATTGCCTTTATTGGCAGTCATTGTAGTCCTTTTTATCCTGCTTGTCAAGAAAAATAAGCATCTTCCCTTTCATCCACCGAGAGCCCCGGCGTCAGCAGCCGAGGTGCAAACTTTTACTCGGCAAAAATAAAAAGCCCGGAACCGTTGCAGTTCCAGGCTTTTCTTGTGGCAGCGGGAGAAGGATTCGAACCCTCACAAACAGAGTCAGAGTCTGTCG
>CAZHWK010000350.1:0-2172 GCA_964536405.1 uncultured Oscillospiraceae bacterium | reverse complement strand
TTTTTTTTGTTTTTTTTTTCTGATTTTGCTTTCTTTTTTATTTTTTGAATTTTAAAAAATATTTATATAAATTCAAAAAATGAGGTTAATTATGCAAAATGCTCTTGCATTTTTTTCCGGGAGGTGATAGACTGTCATCAACTTAGAAAGAGCGGAGGATTTTCACCATGTCTGAGATTAAAAAGGTTGTTTTGGCCTATTCGGGCGGTTTAGATACATCTATTATCATTCCATGGCTGAAGGAAAATTACAACAATTGCGAGGTTATCGCCGTGTCAGCCGATGTGGGCCAGGGGGACGAACTGGACGGCCTGGAAGAAAAGGCCCTGAAAACCGGGGCCTCCAAGCTGTATATTGAGGATTTGACCGATGAGATGGTGGATGATGTCATCATCCCCTCCATGAAAATCGGGGCCAAATACGAGCAGTACTTACTGGGCACCGCCTTTGCCCGGCCCATCATTGCCAAGCGGCTGGTGGAAATCGCCCTGAAGGAAGGGGCGGACGCCATCTGCCACGGCTGTACCGGCAAGGGAAATGATCAGGTGCGGTTTGAGCTGGCCATCAAGCGGTTTGCCCCCACTATGAAAATCATCGCCCCCTGGCGGGAGTGGGACATTAAGGGGCGGGATGAGGAAATCGACTATGCCGAGGCCCACAATATCCCCCTAAAAATCTCCCGGGAAACCAATTATTCCAAGGACAAAAACCTCTGGCACTTGTCCCACGAGGGTCTTGACCTGGAGGACCCGGCCAACGAGCCTAAGTACGAGCATCCCGGCTTCTTGGAGATGGGGGTCAGCCCCCTTCAGGCCCCCGATGCCCCCACCTATGTCAGCCTTGGCTTTGTCAAGGGGGTTCCGGTGGCCATTGATGGGGAGCAGAAAAAGGCCAGCGACATCATCCGTAAACTTAACAAGCTGGGCGGGGAGAATGGCATCGGCCTTTTGGACATTGTGGAGAACCGGCTGGTGGGCATGAAGGACCGTGGGGTGTATGAAACCCCCGGCGGCACCATTCTTTACCACGCCCATGAGGTGCTGGAAATGATTACTCTGGACAAGGATACCGCCCACATGAAGCAGAAGCTGGCGGTGGACTTTGCCGATTTGGTCTATAACGGAAAGTGGTTTTCCCCCCTGCGGGAGGCCCTGTCCGCCTTCGCTGACAAGACCCAGGAGCATGTCACGGGCACCGTGAAGCTTAAGCTCTATAAGGGCAACATCATCAATGCCGGGGTCACCTCGCCGGAAACCCTGTATTCGGAAAACCTGGTCACCTTCGAGGAGAGCGACTATGACCAGGGTCAGGCCGGGGGCTTCATCAACCTCTGGGGTCTACCCGATACCGTCCAGGCCCTGCGGGAACAAGGCAAACTGAATGGATGACGGCACAGGCGGGGCAGGGGAGAGCTGCCCCGCCATCCTGCCATATTCGGCACAATTGCCCGGGGCAGGAATCCCTTTTATTTGATGTCAATGCGTGCCGGGCAAGCCGGTAGCCGCACGGGTGAGCCACAGGAGATACCGGTGCAGGAAACGCAGGGAAAGGAATGGTCAAGCATATGAAATTATGGGCAGGACGTTTCCAGAAGGAAACCGATACCCTGGTCAATGACTTTAACTCCTCCATCAGCTTTGATGCCCGGCTCTATGCCCAGGACATTCAAGGCTCCATCGCCCATGCCACCATGCTGGGGGATCAGGGAATTATTGAAAAGGCCGAGGCGCAGAAGATTATAGAAGGCCTTCAGGCCATCTTGGCCGATATTGAGGCGGATAAGGTGACCTTTTCGGCGGAAAACGAGGATATTCATATGAATATCGAATCCGAGCTGACCGGCCGTATCGGGGCCACGGGCAAACGGCTTCATACCGCCCGCAGCCGCAACGACCAGGTGGCCCTGGACTTCCGCCTCTATGTGAAGCAGTCCATCGGGGACATTCTGGGCCAGCTTTTGGAATTGGAGCGGGTTCTCATTGCCAAGGGGGAGGAAACCCTCACCGCCGTTATGCCGGGGTATACCCACCTTCAGCGGGCCCAGCCAACCACCTTTGCCCACTACATGAGTGCCTACGGCAATATGTTTCGCCGGGACATCACCCGTCTGGAGGACTGCCTGGAGCGGCTGGACGAATGTCCTCTGGGGGCGGGGGCCTTGGCCACCTCCAC
>CAZHWK010000349.1:1267-2173 GCA_964536405.1 uncultured Oscillospiraceae bacterium | reverse complement strand
GGACGGTCTACCACTACACGGCTGCCTATACCCGAAGCGGAAGAAGCCAAAGAACGGGAAGCATCCGATGAAGCGGAAGCATCACCCACACTGCGCTGCACCACATAGTCCGGACGGAAAATCACCCAACGGTTACGGAGAGGCATGTTATCCTTGAAATACATATCGCCATTCTGCCCCGTAATGTAGCAATGCGTTTCACGGGCATGGCTTTCGTCTATGCAATAGTAACCAAACTGGTCGCGCCAACGGATGTTCAGCGTAATGTGCTTGGTGTCTTTTGTGAATGATACCGAGTCCTTGCTCACCTCGCCATTCATCACCTTGCCCTCCACGGAGGTGTAAAACAAATCCGTGGGCTGTACCTGCACATACTCGTTGCCATCCTTGCCTGTGTAAGTATGCAGGCTCAGCAACGCCCGGTCACGGCATACCTGCCCCGTTTCCAGTTGGGAGATCTTATGCTGGTCCGTCAGGTTGCCCCACACCACCACGCGGTAGTCGCCGCCCGGCAGTTCGATGGGCTTGTGGTAACCCTTCACAAAAGGGCCTGTGGCGTCCGTGATGCGCGAAACCAGCGTTCCGGCAGCATCAAACACAAAGAAATCCACTTTCTTTATCTCGTCGGGCAGCAGGTCTGCTTCCCCTTTATTATGATACGTATAGCTGAGGGTAAGATCGAGCGTGCCCGTTGTGGGACAGTCCGACAAGTCATCTTTTACGCATCCCTGCAAGGCAGGCAGCGTCAGCGCCGCCAGCAGCCACAAGGCTTGATTACATTTCTTTAATCGCATATCTTTTTATTTTTCTATTATCGTATAGTCTATTCTACACTCCACACGGCGCAGGTCGGGATAGATCTCCCGGAAGATTTCACGGTATGGACGGCCGCCATCCAGTGCGCGA
>CAZHWK010000349.1:0-1257 GCA_964536405.1 uncultured Oscillospiraceae bacterium | reverse complement strand
TCTCCAGACGTTCAGCCAGTCCGGCCCAGTCCTCTCCTCCGGCTCCTGTCTGATAATTCACACTACTACTGCCCGGAAACAAGCCCTCCATATATTGCTTCAATGCCTCGGCACGGCGGTTGGAAAGGTCTTCGTTCAGAGAGGCATTTCCCTCCGGAGAGGCATAGCCGGTTATCACTACTGCCTGTATCTCTATGTTACTGTCATTGCGGGCATTGCGCACAAAGCTCTGCAGGCGGGACAGTTCGGCACGGTTGTTACGAAAATCAGGGCGTATATCCGCCTTGCCTACATGGAATTGCAGGAACACATCGCATTTGGTCTGATGAATCACCGGTTCTTTCTCCACCACTATCACAGGGGCGGGAGCAGGAGCAGGCAGTTTGTCGAGCAGCCGTTCCACATACACTTGTCGCTTGTGGCCACCGCAGTTGCAAAAGTCCTGCTGCATGTTCAGCGTGGCATCTTCCATCCATGCGCGGTAAGGCAATGCCACTCTGTAATCCAGTGTAAAATCCAAAGGATCCTCTTGGGCTATCACGGCATAATATTCTTCGGCTATGGCGCCACCACTCATATTGAACTGGCGCTCATAGTAGCGTTGGCGTTGTTTTCCGTTGACCAAAATCTCCGGCATGGCAGCCAAATGACGATCCGCATCTTCCATATAGAAAGTGAGTGAGAGGGAACGGTTGCTTTCCACCACATTTCCTTTGAAATAGACATTGAGATCTACCAGCAGCGAGTCGCCCACGCGGGTGATTTCCCGGGGTGTGACGGTGATGCCGGGGCGCACGCTTTGGGCGCGTGCCGGGAATTGCGTGCCGGGCAGCAATCCCAGGAACAGAAGTATAACCAGGTATTTCATAAGCTCATCTTTTTTATTTCAACAGGTATATCACGTTGATTCCCAAGCGGGTGACGGTAAAGAGGTTTCTCACATCGCCACCGGTGGGATTGCCGCATTTCTTGCAGTCATATTTATCGTAATCCAGGTGCAGATATCCCACGCCCAGTTCTGCTTCCACTGCCCAGCGTTTGCGGAACACCCAGTGGTAACCATAGGAAAGTCCGCCTCCCAGCACATATCCTTCGTAACGGTTTTTCTTTGTATGATTATTAAACCCGAGGCGATTCACATTATATTCCCCACCGATGGCGTGAACACCGAAGAAGTGTCCGCTAAAGCGGTCGCACAACCAATACCTCAACTCAGGAGTAACCAGCCAATGACGCCATTTCTTACCATTGTTAAAG
>CAZHWK010000348.1:0-2180 GCA_964536405.1 uncultured Oscillospiraceae bacterium | reverse complement strand
GGGCCCGCATGATGCCCTCCTCCACCCTGGCACGCAGGGCACGGTTTTCCCGCACCACGTCCCTGAACTGCTTCATCAGTTCATCCCGCTTGTCTTTTAAGAGCTTATGGCCCCGGACGGCGGTTTTCAGCCGACCTTTGAGCTTGGTCAGCTCCATGCGGGTTGGATTTACGTTAATGGCAGGCATAGGTTACCCCTCCTTTTTCGGGAGGTACTTTTCAATCAGCTCGGGCTTAATGCGCTTCAATTCGCCCTTGGGCAGAATGGAAAGCAAATCCCAGCCCAAATCCAGCGTTTCAAAAATGGAGCGGTTTTCGTCCGGCCCCTGGGAGACATACCGCTTTTCAAACTCGTCGGCAAACTTGGCATAGAGCAGGTCGGTGGGGCTGAGGGCGGCTTCGCCCAGGATGCTCATCAGCTCCTTATTCTCCTTACCGGTGGCATAGGCGGCAAAGAGCTGGTTCATGGTGCCCGCATGGTCCTCCCGGGTCTTGCCTGCGCCGGTGCCCTTATCCTTCAGACGGGACAGGGAGGGAAGCACGTCAACAGGAGGTATAACACCCTTACGATATAACTCACGGGAGAGGATAATCTGCCCCTCGGTGATGTAGCCGGTGAGGTCGGGGATGGGGTGGGTCTTGTCATCCTCGGGCATGGTGAGGATGGGTATCATGGTGATGGAGCCCTCATGACCCAGGCGGCGGCCCGCCCGCTCGTACATGGTGGCAAGGTCGGTATAGAGGTAGCCGGGGTAGCCACGGCGGCCCGGAACCTCCTTCTTGGCGGCCGACACCTCACGCAGAGCCTCGGCGTAGTTTGTGATGTCGGTGAGGATAACCAGAACGTGCATCCCCTTCTCGAAGGCCAGGTACTCGGCGGCGGTGAGGGCCATACGGGGGGTGGCGATACGTTCGACCGCCGGGTCGTTGGCCAGGTTGGTGAAGAGCACAGTACGGTCAATGGCCCCGGTGCGGCGGAAATCCTGGATAAAGAACTCGGATTCCTCAAAAGTGATGCCGATGGCGGCAAAGACCACGGCAAAGTTGCCGCTGTCGCCCCCCAGCACCTTGGCCTGGCGGGCAATCTGGGCGGCCAGGTTGGCGTGGGGCAGGCCGGAGCCCGAGAAGATGGGCAGCTTCTGCCCACGGACCAGGGTGTTCAGCCCGTCAATGGTGGAAATACCGGTCTGGATAAACTCGTTGGGGTAGTCCCGGGCGGCGGGGTTCATGGGCAGGCCGTTGATGTCCTTATGGGCATCGGCCAAAATCTCCGGCCCGCCGTCAATGGGCTGACCCATGCCGTTAAAGACACGGCCCAGCATATCCCCCGACACGGCCAGCTCCAGCGGGTGGCCCAAAAAGCGGATTTTAGAGCCTGCCAGATTGATGCCCGCCGAGGTTTCAAAGAGCTGGACCACGGCGTTGTCCCCGTTGGCCTCCAACACCTTGCAGCGGCGGACAGAGCCGTCGGGCAGCTCAATTTCGCCCAGCTCGTCATAGGTGACGCCCTGGACCTTCCGAACCACCATGAGGGGGCCGTTGATTTCCTGGATAGTCTTATATTCCCGAATCATGCGTCCTCCCCTCCCTTCGCAGCAATCTCTTCAATCTGGGCTTCCATGTCATGGCGCAGACCGGCATAGACCAGAGTAAAGGTGTCGTCGGGCACGCTCTTGGCCCGGCCGATGCCCTCCCGCACGGGAATGTCGAAGAGGGCACGGACATCGCCGCCCCGGGCGATGGCGCCCCGGCACAGGCGGTCGTAATCCAAAATAAGGCCCAGCATCTGGAACTGGCGGTCATAGCTGGAATACCAGTCGATTTCCATGAAGCCGTTTTGCTGAAGGAAGTCCTCCCGAATCATCTTGGCCACTTCCAAGGTGAGCTGGTCATTGGGGGAGAGGGAGTCCTTGCCCACCAGCTGGACGATTTCGTTCAGGCTGGCCTCCTCCTGCAAGATGGCCATGGCCTTATCCCGGCGCATCATATAGTCCTTGCCCAAATTCTCGTCATACCAGGGTTTCAGGCTGTCCAGGTACAGGGAGTAAGAGTTGAGCCAGTTGATGGCGGGGAAGTGGCGGCGGTAGGCCAAGCTGGCATCCAGGGCCCAGAATACCTTGACGATACGCATGGTGGCCTGGCTCACCGGCTCAGAAAGGTCACCGCCCGGAGGGGAAACCG
>CAZHWK010000347.1:0-2181 GCA_964536405.1 uncultured Oscillospiraceae bacterium | reverse complement strand
GCGGCATCATGCCCACAATCCAGCCCGCAATGCCCCATTTCGCCCCAGGGTATTTTAGGATAGTTCTCATGGCTTCATCCTTGCCTATTTTTGGCCTGGCACTTGTTTTTTGAGGTTGTGACCCTTCTTGCCGGAATAATGCGCCCCGTTGCCAAATAGCACACAGCATCACATATTCCGGTTTGTCCGTGACGGTTCTTTTCCAGGATAATTTGCATGGTGACCGGCTCCCATGGATGTCGGTCAGCCTCTTCTTTTTTTTCGTAGTAGTCCGGGCGGTGGAGAAAAATAACCCCGTCTGCATCCTGTTCCAGTGCCCCGGTGTCCCTCAAATCGGACAGCTGAGGACGGTTCCCCTGGCGGTTCATGTTCTCCCGGTTGAGCTGGGCCAGGCACAGAATGGGGACCTTCAGGGAGCGGGCCATGGTTTTGAGGTGCCCGGAAATCTCGGTCATGGCCTCATAGCGTTTTGTCCGGTGGTCTGTGGAGCGTATCAGCCCAAAGTAGTCCACCACGATGCACCGTAAGCCCTTCACCCTCCGGGCCAGGTTGCCAATGTCGTCCACGGTGGCCCAGGGTTTCCGGTTGATGGACAGTGGGAGTTTTTCCAGTTCTATGCTTGCCAAGGACATTTTGGACTGCTCCTCGTCGTCCAGCTTGCCTATCATAAGGCGGTCGTAAGCAATCCCGCTTTCCCGGCTCAATCGCTTGGCTACAATCTGCTCGGTATCCATTTCCAGGCTCACGAAGAGGGTAGGCCCTTCGGCGGCGATGTGGTCGGCCAGCACCAAGGCAAGGCTTGTCTTGCCCATACCGGGCCGGGCCGCCATGACATAGAGGCCGCCGTTTACCATGCCCCCGCCCAGGAGAGTGTCCAGCCGTTCAAAGCCGGTGGTAACAAAGCCGCCCGTCCCACTGTCTACCCTACTGCGATGTTCGTAAAAACTCAATATGGCTTCTCCGGGGGTTGAAAGCTCTTTGGCCGTGTCCTGGGCTTCGATGCGCTCCAGCTCTCGCTGGGCATCCCCAATCACGGCCCGGGGGTCCTCTCCCACGGTGGCCCGCTCGGTCACCCGCTCGGCCAGAGCAGACAAAGAGCGGCGCATGGACCATTTGCGGGTTGCCTTGGCGTACTCCTCGATGTTGGCAGCGGTTGGAGTTACGTCCATCAAATTAAGCAGATAATCTTGACTGACAGCCTTCCCAACCCGCTCTCGGATGGTCACAGGGTCAACAACCTGGCCATTGCGCTCCAAATCAATGGCAGCCTTGTAAATGGCCCGATTTGCCTCTAGCGCAAAATCGTCGGCTGTCAAAATGGATGCCGCCACAGGGAGGCATCTGGCATCCAGCAAAATGGCACCCACCACTGCGCTTTCTGCGTCCATTGCTTTAATTTCCATAAATGATAAACTCCCCATCTCGTTCTTCGATGCGTGGTCTTGACGGAGTTGGCCGGGCTGCTGGCACAGGTGCCACTTCATCTTCCCACCGGCTCCCATTGAGCCAGGTAGCAGGATGCGGGATGTACTCACCGCCATCCTTGGTCCACTGCTCAGACCGTTTTTGCACCTCCAAGGCATCTGCCATCTTTTGACAGAGCGGCATATCCGGCTTGAGCTTGTCCCACGCCTTGACGGCCTTTATCCGGTTTGTATGTTTTGGGTAGGCCGCCAAAAACCGGGCAAATACCTCTGGCATATGCTTGGGCACTGCCCCCCGCTGGGGGGCTTTAGGGGATATACTTGGTCTACTAACTGTTACCTTATTACATTTCACCGTTTGGTGAATTGGCTGCCCCGATTTGGTGTTTTGCATTTCACCATCTGGTGTATTGCCCTCAACATCTTGCGGAACAGCCATTTCACCATTCGGTAAAATGCAATCCACCATTTCGGACATATAGACCTCCTCGGCATATCCCGCCAGTGCATACCACTTGGTACGGTCGGTCTTATCCTCGTTATAATTTCCGACCAAAATGGCCCCCTGCTTCTCACAGCTTGACACAATCCGTTCAATCTGCCGGGCGGTCCAAAATGGAAATCTTTTGGCTATGGCCTTGTATGTATCGTAGGACCAATACCGGCCATCATACAAATTGCGCCCATTCGACCAATTCTTTAAAATCCAAAACTGCAACGAGTGCAGGAAGATGGCCTCGTTTACACCATATTTCAG
>CAZHWK010000346.1:0-2215 GCA_964536405.1 uncultured Oscillospiraceae bacterium | reverse complement strand
CAACCGGGCCCGGGTCTTGACGATTTCAATGGGGTCCACATCCAGGGCGTGAAGGTGCCCCTGCCCCTGCAAGCAGCGGAGCATCTGGGAGGAGTGGCCCCCGTAGCCCAGGGTGGCATCCAGCCCCACCTGGCCGGGCTGAATGTTCAAAAACTCCAGGATTTCCTTCACACAGATGGGAACGTGCATCCCCACCGGCGTGTTGCCCTTTTTCAGAATTTTGGCCACCGTGTCGGGGTATTTTTCGGGCTGAAGCTCTTTATATTTCTCCTCATACCGCTTGGGATGGGTGCCCTGATACCGCTTGCGTCTTTTGTGCTCTTCCATACCGCTCTGTACTCCTTCTTCGTGCATCCGCCTGCTGTCCCGGCCTGCAAAAACCAGACCTTCCGCCGGAAGGGCCCCTGCACACAGTTCTTTTTTCTGTCCATCATTGTACTGGAAAAACGGCGGAAAAGCAAATAGACCCTTGGAGGCGATTTGGTTTCCTTTCACCCGCCACAAAAGACCGCTTTTCTTTCCAGCCCCGCTTTCTGTTGATGTTTTTCTGTTTTTATGGTAAAGTACATACGGTATTTTGTGTGTTTGGGAGGAAAAAAGATGAAAAAAAGCAACCCCAGGGCCTTGCTGCCCATTTTGGTGTTCCTGCTCCTTTATCTGGGGCTGGGGCTCACCTTTGAATATGTCATGAAAATCCCCATGGGTTTTTACAATATCCCCATCATCATTGCCTTTTTGGTGGCAATTCTGGTGGCCTGTCTGCAAAATCCCTCCCTCTCCTTTGACAAAAAGCTGGAGATTATGGGCCACGGTGTGGGGGATAAGAACATCATCACCATGCTCCTCATCTTCCTGGTGGCGGGTGCCTTTGTGGGTGTGGTGGGACGCTCCAGCGCAGAGAGTGTGGCCTACTTCATGCTCTCCATTATCCCCACCCGGTTTGCTGTGGCGGTGCTTTTTGTGGTGGCCTGCTTTGTTTCCACCGCCATGGGCACCTCGGTTGGCACCATCACCCTCATCACCCCTATCGCTGTGGCGGTAGCCAAGGCCTCTGGCTTTGGCGCCCCCCTGTGTGTGGGGGCTGTCATGGGGGGTGCCATGTTTGGGGACAACCTCTCCTTTATTTCGGACACCACCATCGCCGCCTGCAATGGGCAGGGCTGTGCCATGAAGGACAAATTTCGGGAGAACTTCGGCATCGCCCTCCCTGCCGCTCTGGCTTCTCTGGCTGTGATTTTAATCCTCTCCTTCCAGGTGGAGCTGGCCGGCACTGTGACAGAAGCTTACAGCCTGCTGCAAATCCTTCCCTATGTGCTGGTCCTCATTGGCGGCATCATTGGCTTCAACGTGTTTTTGGTCCTTCTGGCAGGTATCTTTTCGGGGGCCCTCATTATGCTGGCCACCGGGCAAACCGCAGTCACCGACCTGCTGGCCAACATGGGCTCGGGCTCGGCCGGGATGTTTGAAACCAGCATGGTGGCCATTCTGGTGGCCGCCATGTGCGCCCTCATTCGGGAATACGGCGGCTTTGATGCTCTGCTGGGCTTCATTCGCCGTGTCTTTAAAGGCCGGAAGGGGGGCCAGCTTGGCATGGGCCTGCTGGTGGGTGTGATGGACATTGCCACCGCCAACAACACGGTGGCCATTGTCATGGCCAACCCCATTGCCCGTGAAATGAGCCAGGAGTACAACATTTCCCCCCGAAAGGCCGCCTCCATTCTGGACACCTTCTCCTGCGTGTCCCAGGGGGTCATCCCCTATGGCGCACAGATGCTGGTGGCCATCTCGGCCGCCGCCGAACTGGGCTATGGCCTGTCTGCCTTTGACATTATGCCTTACCTCATCTATCCCTATATGCTGCTGATCAGCTCCCTGGTCTTCATCTTTGTCCTGCCCGAGCGGAAGATTGGTAAGTAGCTCCCCTTTGCCGGCATAAAACTTTATGGGCCACGGCCCTTCACGATATAGGCACAGCGACCGATACATGGGGCGTTTTCCTATGTGGGCAGGGACGGCCCACGCAGTAAAATCAAGCGTGATACAAAACATAGCAAGCATAAAACCTCCCCCTTTGCCGGAATGGCTGACAGGCAAACACCCTGTCGGTCTCCATGCAAAGGGGGAGGTTTTTTATTTAGGGAAGCGATGATTAAATCCTGTTTTTATTTTACCGAGTCCACAAAGCGCAGGAAGGCCTTCTGACCCTCTTCATTCC
>CAZHWK010000345.1:0-2229 GCA_964536405.1 uncultured Oscillospiraceae bacterium | reverse complement strand
GCCCCCGCTGTTTTTAACAGCGGGGGCTTTCTTTATGTCCTTGGCTCATTTACTGAACAAAGCTCCATAAATCTCTGCTGGCTGGGCAGGCCCTCCTTCTTCTGCTTGGGTGGAAAGGTCTTATCAAACTCCGCCACATCCTCCTGCTTCACGTCAAAGGCCGGGTCCTCCTGGAATTTGCCCCGACAATTTGCCAGCACTCCCGGGGTCAGCTCATAGGCCAGCAGAGCCGGGGAATAGGTATCCCAGGCCGTGCCGATGCCAAACTCCTGAGCCGGACGAAAGCCTGCCCTTTTGTAAAACTCCGGGTCACCCATAATGAGAATGGCCGAATATCCAAGTTCCCGGGCCTCCTGCTGGGTCCGCTCAATCAGCTTCATACCAATCCCTTTGCCCTGATGCTCGGACAAAACAGCCAGAGGGCCGAAGCACAGAACCGGGTACTCTACCCCATCATCCCCCATGATTTTGGCCTTGGTATACATGATATTGCCCACTACCCTGCCATCCATCTGGGCCACAAAGTCCAGTTCAGGCACAAAGGCTGCGGAATTTCTTAAAATATGGGCCAGATAATGCTCACAGCATCCGGGCACATAGTGGTTCCAAAAGGCCTCCCGAATCAGTTCCTCTACCGTTCGGTAATCGGTGGGGGTTTCACGGCGCAGTTCTACTTCCATGTTTTGTACTCCTTCCGGCTTCCCCATCGTGAAAGCCACTTGAGAATTTTAATAGAATACCTGCTTTCCCGCCCCATGTCAAGCATAACCCTCTGCGCCGGGAGAGATACTAGTGCAAAAGGGGGATTTTTCATGACACGCAAAACCGTGGCCCGATGGGCCACCTTTCTGGCGGCAGCCTTCGCCATTGTGGGGGGCTTCGCCCTCCAAGGCCGGGCCGAGGCGGCCGCTTATCGCCGCTTGGTTTCCACCGGCTACCAGCATTCCTTTGCCGAACTCACCGACCAGATGGAGGGGCTTAACTCCACCCTTCAAAAGGGGCAGTACGCCACCTCCCCCGCCCTGCTCTCCTCCCTGTGCGCTGAGGTCTATTCCCGGGCCACCGCCGCCCAAGTGGCCCTTGGTGAGCTTCCCTATTCCAATGTGGAGCTGGAGGAAACCGCCGCTTTTTTGGCCAAGACCGGGGACTATGCCTATGCCCTCAGTCGGCAGGCCACAGCGGCCGGGGCGGCCACCTCGGAGGAGCGGGCAACCCTAACCGACCTGGCCGCCACCTCAAAAGAGCTGACCCTTCGGCTGGACAGTCTGCGGGAACAGCTCAATGACCGGGCCCTCACCTTGGAAAACGTGCTGGAGGCCGAAAAGCGGCTCTCCTCGGCCGACCATGACCAAATTCCTGCTGGCTCCTCCTTTGAAACCATGGAAAAGGAGTTTCCCGAACTTCCCACCCTGCTCTATGACGGCCCGTTCTCGGAGCATCTGACCAACCGCCCCCCCAAGTATCTGGAGGGCAAGCCCCAGGTGGATGAGCAGACCGCCCGGCAGGCGGCAGGAGCCTTTTTGGATATGGACCCCGCCCTTTTTTCTCTGGCTTCCCTGGGGGGCGGCCCCTTGCCCACCTATGGCTTCTCCCTGGAAACCGGGGCGGAGAGCATTTGGGTGGAGGTGACCCAGCAGGGGGGCGTGGTGGCCCAGCTTCTGACCTCCCGGCTCTACGGCCCTGACCTGCTGGACCGTGATGCCGCCCTCTCCATCGCCAAAACCTTTCTGGCCGAACGCAATTTTCCCCAAATGAAGGAGAGTTATACCATCACCCAAGGCGGCCTGTTCACCGTAAACTTTGCCTATGTGCAGGATGGGGTGGTCTGCTATCCCGACCTTATCAAGGTCACGGTGGCTTTGGACACCGGAGAAGTGACCGGCTTTGAGGCCCAGGGCTATCTGACCCACCACAGCTATCGTGACCTGCCCCAGCCCACCTGTTCCGAGGAGGAGGCCAATAAGGCCGTTGCCCCCGAGCTTACGGTGCTCTCCCACCAGCTGGCCCTCATTCCCACTTCAGGCCAATATGAGGTGTTCTGCCACGAGTTCAAGTGCGAAGCCCCCGACGGGAGCCATGTTCTGGTCTATGTGAACGCCCAAACCGGCCAGCAGGAAAAAATCCTGCTCCTGCTGGAGGATGAAAGCGGCACGCTGGTACTCTAATCCCCAAGGCTTTACTTGCCGTTCTTTTTTTGCTATACTGGAACCCAAACAAGGTCCACCTCAC
>CAZHWK010000344.1:0-2238 GCA_964536405.1 uncultured Oscillospiraceae bacterium | reverse complement strand
TTGGAAATCCAAAAGGCTTTTCTTTTCGAAAAAAGAAAAGTCGTTTGGCCCCCTGCCGTGGGTCACGGCACGTTTCATCGACCCCCGCAGGAATCGAAACTCCCGCCCGCCGAAGCGGGCGAAATATTCCCCCCTGCGCCGGGGGTGCCCTCCTACCTTTTGATAGGTGGCAACCTAATCAGAACGCTACTTTCATGAAGAGGGCCACACAGCACAAAATGAGGGCACAGGGCACATAGACATACCGCCCCAGGTTATACCAGGCTGAGCCATGGGGCTTGAGGGTGCTCTTATTCACCTCGTCCATCAGCTCGGACTTCTTCATGACCCAGAACCAGGAAATGGCCCCCAGGGTAGCCCCCAAGGGGATGATATAGATGGACACAATATCCATCCAGGGGCCCCACTCATAGATAGGCTCCATATTCACCCCGATGCCCAGGCAGATGACGCACAGAATGCCAAGCACCATTTTGCGCCCCAGCTTGGGAAACTTGTGGATGAGGGACTCCCCCACCGCCTCAAACATATTTTGCAAAGAGCTGACCCCGGCAAAAACCATGGCGGTATACAGGATGATGGCAAAAATCCGGCCCATGGGAATGTCCTGCAAAATCCGGGGCAGGGTGACGAAGAGCAGGGAAGGACCTTCGCCCACGTTCAGCCCGTAGGCGAAACAGGCCGGGATGATAACCAGAGCGGCCACCAAGGCGGCGATGGTATCGAAAATGGCGGTACGCAGGGCGATGTGAACCACATCCTCCCCGTCACCCAGATAGGCCCCATAGACAATCATGCCGCTGCCCGTGATGGACAGGGAGAAGAAGGCCTGTCCCATGGCCCAAATCCAGACCATGGGGTCACGAAGCTGTTCCCACTGGGGGGTAAAGAGGAATTTGTACCCCTCGGCCGCCCCGGGGAGCATGGCCACCCGGACGGCCAAAATCACAAAGATGATAAAAAACAGGGGCATCATAATCTTGTTGGTCTTCTCAATGCTCTTGCTCCCCAGCAGAAGGGTGAGCAGGGTGCCCACCACCACGATGATGTGGAAGGGAACCACCGAGTATTCGGCCAGGGAAAAGGACTCAAACCACATGGTGGTGTCGGCCGTCATGAGGGTGCCGGTGAGGGACTGGCCAAAGGCCTTGAGTACATAGGATACGATAACGGCGTACCCGATGGCGATGCACAGCGACCCGGCCAGGGGCAGCCAGGCCAGCAGCCCCCCTGTTTTGCCCAGGGACTGCTTGCGGGTGCTCCAGGCCAGCTGGTAGGAGCCTAACGTGCCCGTGCGGGCCTTGCGGCCGATGGCGTACTCGGCCGACAGGCCCACCACGCTGAACAGTACCACAAAAATCAGATAGGCAAACAGAAAAGCTCCGCCGCCGTTGGCCCCCGCCTTGGCGGGAAAGCCCCAGACGTTGGCCATGCCAACTGCCGAGCCTACCGCCGACAGGATGAAGCCCCAGCGGGTGGCAAATTTAGGTTGTTTATGGGGATGCGACATTCAGTTGTCCTCGCTCTCTTTTTCTTGGGCCCGCCATCGGGCCACTGTTTCTTCGTCTTTGATTTCCAGTCCCCGCTCCCCGGCCAGACCCTCCACATGGTGGGTCAGCTCGTGGGACAGGGTGCTGTACAATTCCTCTTTCCAATCCTCCTCAGACCAGTTGGCCGACCGGGCCAGGGCCACAAAGGAGCCGTAGTAGAGGTTGATATACCTGCCCAGAAATGGCTCTTGGCAGTATTCCCCCAGAATATAGGTATTGCGGGTCAAGGCAGGATCTGTTTTCGCCTCGGGCAGAAGGCACACGCCCCCGTTCAGCCCCTGAAACAGGGCCTCGGGGAACCGTTCGTACAAATCGTCCAGAATTTCCCCCACCGCATCAAAGGTGTAAATCATGCCCTCGCCCTCACGCCATGGCCCCGGGCTGGGCGGGCTTTTTCATGGTCAGGGCAATCCGCTTTTTCTTCTCCTCCACCTCAAGGACCCAGACCGTAACAATATCCCCCAGGTTACAGACTTCGCTGGGGTGGCGCACCCGGCGGTCGCAGAGCTGGCTGATATGGACCAGCCCGTCCTGGTGGACCCCGATGTCCACAAAAACCCCGAAGTCGATGACATTACGCACCGTGCCCTGCAATTCCATACCGGGCTTTAGGTCCTTCACGTCCATCACATCGGTACGCAGGATGGGGCGGGGCAGCTCGTCCCGGGGGTCCCGGCCGGGCTTTTGC
>CAZHWK010000343.1:0-2241 GCA_964536405.1 uncultured Oscillospiraceae bacterium | reverse complement strand
TCCATACCGTTTTCACTGTCGCGGAATTCCACTTTCACTGCGCCAAGCTCTGCCTTCAGTGCCCCAAGGGCGCTGTTTATGCTGGAAACCGACTGCTTATACTCAGACTCGCCCTCAATAGCCACGCGCGTGGAAATGGTTCTTGTTGCCATATCTTACAACCCTCCTGTAACGCCCGGGGATGAATCTATAAGTCCATGCTGTCTAGCCAGGCACCATAGACTTTAGCGGCGGCAGCTACCGCTTCATCCACACATTCCTCATTCGCGGCGCGCATCCATTGCTTCGGGACAATGCCTTTCCTCGGCGCTCCAAACTCCTGAACAAAGCCAACATCATTATTGGAGACATCCTTTACGTCCCCTCCAACCGTGTAGGTCCTGCCATGCTTAGAATTCTTATATACTTTTGTCTTTTCTTTTCTTCGATACTCTCCATGTTTCCCGGCAGGGTATACAAGAATATACCGGACTACACCTTTCGTTCCGGTGAATCCACCGCCAGTGTCGAAGATGGACCCTGCGCTTCTCATTTTCTTAAAAACAGTAATCGATCCGGCCAACGTTCCGCTGCCATTGGGAAACATCTCCCGAATTTTCTTTCGCTGTGCGTCCGCAATTACCTCGCCTTTTACCTCTAGCATTTCCTGGAGCACATCTTCCGGAATATCTGCTAGCTCTTCCAGGGACAGTTC
Organism: uncultured Oscillospiraceae bacterium; assembly: GCA_964536405.1. Taxonomy (GTDB): domain Bacteria; phylum Bacillota; class Clostridia; order Oscillospirales; family Oscillospiraceae; genus JAHHSE01. The sequence goes on along the minus strand of CAZHWK010000343.1, from coordinate 1,547 downwards.
CAGGCCTTCAAAACCACGTGTATCAAAATTTGCCATAACTACTGTCTCTTCTTTCTGCGCGGATACAACGCGGAGCGCTCATCCTGCGTCATGGGACGATACTCTTTTTCCTCCGGATCTTGCATCTTAAAATACCGATACGCGATTGCCGCTAAATGCATAATAGGCAGCTCAAAAATGAGTGCCATGTCCATGCCGGCGGCAGCCATAACTGCTACCACTTCATATTCATCAAACCGCCGCCCGCTCGGCTCCTCGCTTTTTGGCATCTGGTGGTCATCATCCAAAAGGACACCAACGCACCTTCTGGCCTTGCCAACAAAGCCGCCATCCCGCCGTGCCTGCCGGGCAAAGTCCAACAGCTCCGGTCTCTCCATGGGCGGGATCATCATCCAGCATATATGCAACAGACGAGATTCCTCCTCCCTGGCGGTTTTACAGGAAATCAGATGATTGGCAATGCTGTCCCCATACTCAGCCCGATAGCGCAGAGCCGAGATGGCAGCGGGGTCAAGGTGATACCTCACCCCGCCAAGTACCATCTCAAGCATAGTAACTCCTTACACGCCAGCCTTTGCCGCTACTGTGGCGGTGCCACCCTTACGTGCTCTCCCGTCCACCGTAACCTCAACCAACATAATCTTGTTGCCTGTGGTAGCAGTAATCTCAGCAACACCGTCCCAAACCGTATAGCCGTCCGTGCAGACAGCATCATAGTCAGGCAGCGTTACGGATGGGGCTGTCATGTACTTATAGCTGTTTCCAGATTCCTTTGCTGGCGTCACCGTAATCTTTGTCTTCCCCGTGGCGGTGCCCTCAGCACTGGTGACGGTCAACGCGCCAAGGGCCGGGCTAGGGTTTGCGGCCACCTTAGGCACGGGGACCGCGTCTCCAAACGTAACATAGTCCGCATCCTCTGGCCACGCAGAGTAAATGCAGGCAATCATACCAACTCCACGGTCGTTCAAATACTCTTTCTTACCATCGCTGGACATTGCCTTTTCGCCGTACACCCGAATAGGATAGGCATAGGCACCGAGCTCTGCACCGTTTTTATCTGTGGTGTGGTTCTTAGATCCCTTTCCAATTTCCACGCCGAACAGCCAGGTCTTAACCACACTTTCGATTCCGTCATCATCCGCTTCTGTGTGTTCATAATATAGGGCGCCACGCATATACCGGGTGATATTCCCAGTAATGAGACCATTGGCTCCTTCGATGGCAAACCCGGCCATCTTCTCTAGCTCAGGATCCTGCCCGGTAGTTCCAAACTCACCTTCATATCCGGTATCACTGGGAATCCGGCAGACCAACCGGTTATCTGCGTACTGATCTGCCGAAGATACCTGTGCGTTCAGGCTAATACTCTGAGCGTACGGCATTGCAAATGGTTCCCCATAAACCCCCGCCTTCTTAGGGGCAAATTTCATATTTTGTACGCCGTGATATGCGGCGGCCTTTTTTCTGATCATATAGTTACTCCTTTCCTGTGAGGGCTTCACACTCAAAAACTAGGTGCTGGCCCTCCTCGTCCGATGCGTCAATAC
>CAZHWK010000342.1:0-2252 GCA_964536405.1 uncultured Oscillospiraceae bacterium | reverse complement strand
GAAGCACCCACCTTGATGGTAACACCCTCGGGCTTGCCGCCGCCGCAGCCGGCCAACAGACCCACGGTCAAGGCGGCCCCCAGCACTACGCTAACAATCTTTTTCATGATACATTTCTCCTTTTTCCTTCTAAATTTTCCCATTTAGACAACAAAAAAACGCCCTTGAATAAAATTCAAGGACGAGAGCCTTTGGCTTCGTGGTACCACCTTGCTTCACCCCCTCCTCACGGAGAGAGCCTTACAGAGTACAAACATACTCCTGCGCAATTACGGGCGCACCCGTCGCCGCCTAACGCCAATGCGCTCGGCCACGCAGCTCCGGAACCATGTTCGGCGTGGCCTTCGGTACCCCTTCTCACCTGCCGGGGCTCTCTGCGACCTATCTTCACGCTTACTCTTTCCTTCATTGCTTTTGCTGGGCGTTATTCAGTTCCCGCTTGGGTTGCACTTAGTTTACCCCCATGGGCCGGGAAAGTCAACCGACAAACTTGCACAAAAGAAAACCGGATAAAGGCCCTCCCTTTACCCGGTTTTGCATAAATTTTTCCAAATTTGCTCCTGGCACTGGGTCAATGTGGCTTTTTGTCCGTCCCCTCTTTGCTTGGTGCGGCTCCACCATTTTTCTTCACCCGTGTGATGCGCTTATCGCTTCGCAGGGCAAAATAGCTGCCCACGCTCTGGAAGGCCTGGACCAAAATCACCAGCACAATGACAGCCACCCACATGGCAAAGATATTCTGCCGCTGATGCCCATAGTTGAGGGCCATCATGCCGAGGCCCCCGCCGCCGATGGCCCCCGCCATGGCGCCGTAGCCCAAAATGGTGATAAAGGCGGTGGTGAAGCCGGTGAGCAGGCTGGGCTTGCACTCGGGCAGCAGCACCTTCCATACAATCTGCATGGGGGAGCAGCCCATACTTTGGGCAGCCTCCACCACCCCTTTGTCCATTTCCCGCAGGGAGCCTTCCACCAGACGGGCCACAAAGGGGAAGGCAGCCACCACCAGGGGCACAATGGTGGCGGCGGTGCCCACACTGGTGCCCAAAATCAGCCGGGACAGGGGGATGACCAGCACCATCAAAATGAGAAAGGGTACACTTCGCAGCAGGTTGATGACCACGTTCAGCACCTGCATCAGAGCCTTGGGCAGAGGGCGGATGCCCCCCTCCTCCCCCGCCACCAGCAGCACGGCCAGGGGCAGGCCGATGAGGTAGGCCAGAGCGGTGGAAATCACCGTTGTGTAGATGGTTTCCCACACAGCCAGAGGGAGGTTTCGCACCAAGTAGTCGATTTGGTCTAAAATTTTAGGGTCCACAAAGACAAACACGCTATACACATCACCCATGATAATCCCGCACCTCCTCTACGCTGACCTCTTTTTGGCTTTTCAAATAATTCATGGCCTTGGCGGCCTCGGCCGAGTTCTCGGGCAGACCCAAAAGCATGGAGCCAAAGGCCTTGCCGTCAATATTGCGGGTATCGGCCCCCAGAATATTTACCTTCACCCCGCAGTCGATGGCCAGGGAGGCAATAAGAGGCTCGTAGGAGGAGCCGCCGTGAAAGACCACCCGCACCACGTTGGCGGCGGGGAACTGGTCGATATGGGCCCCCTCGGGGTAGACCAGCTTGCGTCCGGCCTCGGTTTTTGGATTTTGGAAAATCTCCTCCACCCGGCCGGTTTCCACCATGTGTCCGTGGTCCAAAATGGCCACATGGGAGCAAATTTCCTCCACCACCGCCATCTCGTGAGTAATCACAATGACCGTAATGCCAAGTCGCTGGTTGATGTCCTTAATCAGGCGCAAAATGGCCCGGGTGGTGGTGGGGTCCAGGGCCGAGGTGGCCTCATCGCAAAGCAGCACCTTTGGATCGGAGGCCAAGGCCCGGGCAATGGCAATCCGCTGCTTCTGTCCCCCCGAAAGCTGGGAGGGGTAAGCGTCAGCCTTATCGGGCAGGCCCACGGTGTCCAAAAGCTCCATGGCCCGCTTTTTTGCCTCGGCGGCGGGTACCCCGGCAATCTCCAGGGGGAAGCAGATATTTTTCAGGCAGGTGCGCTGCATCAGCAGGTTAAACTGCTGAAAAATCATGCTGATGGAACGGCGAACCTCCCGGAGCTGGGCCGGTGGGAGGGCACACAAATCCACGGGGCCGGAGCCATTTTCCAGAATACCGTCCATCAAAATCTGGCCCGAAGTGGGCCGTTCCAGCAGGTTGATACAGCGCACCAGGGTGGACTTCCCCGCCCCGCTCAT
>CAZHWK010000341.1:0-2258 GCA_964536405.1 uncultured Oscillospiraceae bacterium | reverse complement strand
ATCCTTTATTTCCCCACGAAGGGGGCCATGTCCAGGCGGATGAAATAGCCCTGACCGTGCTTGCAGATGGGGCACAGGGCGGGGGCCATTTCGGTTTCGATAATCTCCCCGCAGTTGAGGCACATCCACTTCACCGGCTTCTCCGACGCAAAAAGCTTATCCTGCTCCAGCAGCTCGGCAAACTGACCGAAACGGTCTCCGTGGGTCTTTTCCACCGCCGCCACCATACGGAAAATGTGGGCAATTTCCACCAGGCCCTCCTGCTCCGCCACTTGGGCAAAATGGGCGTATACATCGTCATGCTCTTCATACTCATTGTGCTGGGCGGCCCGGAGATAGTCGGCCATCTCGGTGAAAATATCCACCGGATACCCCCCGTCCACCTTTAGCGTTTCCCCGGACAGGGGGGCAAGGTGGTCGTAAAAGACCTTGGCATGGGCCCGCTCCTGGTCGGCGGTGAAGGTAAAGACCCCTTCAATGACCTGCAAGCCTTTCTTTTTTGCCACCCCGGCGGCAAACTGGTAACGATTGCGGGCCTGGCTCTCTCCGGCAAAGGCACGCATCAGATTGAGGCGAGTTTCGCTCTGAGAAAAATCAACGGACATACTGCATCCCTCCATGATTTGGTAGGGGCAGTATGTCCGTTTCTTTGTTTTTTATGCGGTGGCCGGACAAAACCCGTGAAGGTTACTCATCCAACAAAGAGAAAGGTCCAACCCTTTGGTTACAGCCGCTGGGCGATAGCGGTGAGGAATTCCCGGCTGGTGACTACCTGAGCCTTGGCCTTGCCCTCCCACAGACCGGCCAAATCCCCGGTCATGATGCCGGCCTCAATGGTGTCAATGGAGGCTTTTTCCAGCCGGTCGGCAAAGGTCATCAGCTCGGGCAAGCCGTCCAGTTCCCCCCGTTTACGCAGAGCCCCCGTCCAGGCAAAGAGGGTGGCCATGGGGTTGGTGGAGGTCTGCTGCCCCTTGAGGTAGCGGTAATAGTGACGGGTGACCGTACCGTGGGCGGCCTCGTACTCGTACTTTCCGTCGGGGGAGACCAGCACGCTGGTCATCATGGCTAGGGAGCCGAAGGCGGTGCTCACCATGTCGCTCATCACATCGCCGTCATAGTTCTTACAGGCCCAGATGAAGCCCCCTTCGCTGCGCACCACACGGGCCACGGCGTCGTCAATGAGGGTATAGAAATACTCAATTCCCTTGGCTTCAAAGGCAGCCTTATACTCGGCATCGTAAATTTCCTGGAAAATGTCCTTAAAGGTGTGGTCGTACTTCTTGGAAATGGTGTCCTTGGTGGAAAACCACAAATCCTGCCCGGCATCCAGGGCATAGCGGAAGCAGGCATGGGCAAAGGAACGGATGGAGCTGTCCTTATTAAACTGCCCCTGAAGCACACCGGGGCCGTCAAACTCGCAGATGGTCTGGCGGGTGACGGTGCCGTCCTGGGCGGTAAAGACTAGCTCGGCCTTGCCGGGGGCAGTGATGCGCTCCTCAGCGTTTCGGTAAACATCTCCAAAGGCATGGCGGGCAATGACAATGGGCTTTTTCCAGTTTTTCACCACAGGCTCAATGCCCTGCACCATGATAGGGGCACGGAAAACGGTTCCGTCCAAAATGGCCCGGATGGTACCATTGGGGGACTTCCACATTTCGGTGAGCTTGTACTCCTCCACCCGCTGGGCATTGGGGGTGATGGTGGCGCACTTGACGGCCACACCGTACTTTTTTGTGGCCTCAGCCGAGGCTACTGTGACCTCGTCCCGGGTCTTTTCCCGTTCGGGCAGGCCCAGGTCGTAATACTCGGTTTTCAGGTCGATGTAGGGCGTGAGCAGAATGTCCTTAATGTCCTGCCACAGGATGCGGGTCATTTCATCCCCGTCCATCTCCACCAGAGGGGTGGTCATTTTAATCTTTTCCACACATGGAACCCCCTTTTTTCATTTGTCACAGTTTACCACGATGAAGCAGACAAGTCAATCACACATTGATGTGCTTCCAGTTTCGCCCGCTTCGGCGGGCGAGGAACGTGCCGTGACCCACGGCAGGGGGAGTTTCGCTGTCTGCGTAGCCGTTGGCGGCTTGCCGCCTTGCGGGTACGACAGGGCTATGGCCGGCCACCGGCCAAGACGTGAGATTTCGCCGTTTGCGAACGGCGAGGACGTTGCGCCGCCCCCGGCGCAGGGGCCAAACGACTTTTCTTTTCCGAAAAGAAAAGCCTTTTGGATTTCCAAAGAAAATAAGGCGAACACTCCG
>CAZHWK010000340.1:0-2261 GCA_964536405.1 uncultured Oscillospiraceae bacterium | reverse complement strand
GCTTGGTGATGATGGGCAGGCCCTCCATCTGCCGCAGCAGCTCCCGCCCCCGGCCGGTCATGCCCAGCACCCGCAGGTATGGAACATGAGCCGGTATCTCACAAAGCCCCAGAAAGGCCCGGAGGACCACCCGGCGGATGCGGGCGTGGGCATACCGCTTGCTCTTGGCAAGCTCGTAAAGCTCTTCCAGACTGCGGGCCTTCCCCGCCGCCTCCAAAATTCGGTATTCTAGCCCCTCCGAGCAGTCGGGCACCCGGCGCAGTTCCTCGGGTTCCATGGTGCGCAGACGGGCCAGAATGGCAGGAAGTGCCCGCTCCAGACTGGCAAAATCCTCCCCCAGCCTTTCCTTGCTCCCCGGGGGAAGGAAAGCCCAAGCCGCCGGATTTCCCTCCCTCAGCATAGCCCGAATGGCCGAGGCACTGGCAAAGCCCTCCCCCGAGGCCGGTGCATTGTGGGCGTCCCCTTGACGCAACACGGTATAGGCCTTCATGGGGGCCTCCAAGGCCCGGATGGCCCGCAGATACTCCACCGCCAAATTGTTGTTTGGATTGTCCAGACAGGGATGCCCCACAGCGTTGGCCCTGGCGGCGGCATAGGACAGGCCCCGGCCAAGCTCCGCCCGGAGCTTTTCGGGGTAATCCGGGGCATCCAAAGCAGCGGCGGCGGCCCACAGCTCACCCAAGTCCCCGCATTCGCTGCCGAAGGAAAGGCTATCCACTACCCCCGTTTTGACAAGAAGCTCCACCGCCCCACGGGCAAAGCCCTCGGCCGAAGCGGTGGCCCATGGGGTTGGCAGCTCCAGCACCAGGTCCACCCCCCCATGCAGGGCCAGGGAGGCCCGGGTCCATTTGTCGGCTATGGCCGCCCTGCCCCTCTGGGTCCAATTTCCACTCATGACGCAAACCACGGGCAAGTCCCGGCCTAAGTCTTTTCGGGTGGCCTCTATCTGGAACTTATGGCCCAAATGAAAGGGGTCGTACTCTGCAACAATGCCGATTGCCGCCATGACAAGTCCTCCTATGCGAATTTCTATCGCTTTTATTGAAATTAACGGTTGTTCTTTTGCCGAAATTGTAATAAAATATTTGATGCTATATTTTACATGGATTTTTGGGAATAATCAATGATATATAAGGAGTAGTGAAGTATGAAAATCCTCGTCATCAACGCAGGCAGTTCTTCCCTGAAGTATCAGCTCATGGACCCCCAGACCGAAGAGGTCTTTGCCAAGGGTTTGTGTGAGCGTATCGGCATCGACGGTCGTCTGACCCACAAGATTCCCGCCAACGATGCCAAGTATGAGTTCGAAATTGCCATGCCCACCCACGCCGAGGCCATTCAGTCGGTGCTGGATGCCCTGACCTCGACCGCCCATGGCGTCATCAAGAGCATGGACGAGATTGACGCTGTTGGTCACCGTGTGGTACATGGCGGCGAAGCCTTTGCCCACTCGGTCATCATTGACAACACTGTCATGGCCGCTCTGGAGTCCTGCATTCCCCTGGCCCCCCTGCACAACCCTGCTAACATCACCGGCATCCGTGCCTGCCAGCAGGTTATGCCCGGCAAGCCCATGGTAGGTGTGTTTGACACCGCCTTCCATCAGTCCATGCCTCCCCAGGCCTTTATCTATGCCATCCCCTATGAGTACTACACCAACAACCACGTCCGCCGCTATGGCTTCCACGGCACCTCCCACTTCTATGTGTCCCACCGGGCTGCCGCCATGCTGGGCCGCCCCATTGAGGAGCTGAAGATTGTCACCTGCCACCTGGGCAACGGCTCCTCGGTCTGCGCCATTTCCGGCGGCAAGAGCATTGAGACCTCCATGGGCTTCACCCCCCTGGACGGCCTGCCCATGGGCACCCGCTGCGGTGCCATCGACGTGTCCATCATCGAGTACCTGATGGAGACCCACGACATGACCGTGGAGCAGGTCATGGACATTCTGAACAAGAAGTCCGGCGTGCTGGGTGTGTCCGGTGTTTCCTCCGACTTCCGTGACATTGAGAAGGCCGCCGAAGAGGGCAACCCCCGTGCCCAGCTGGCCATCGACATGTTCTGCTACAAGACCACCAAGCGTATCGCCTCTGCTTCCGCTGCCATGGGCGGCGTTGATGCCGTGGTCTTTACCGCCGGCGTGGGCGAGAACTCGGCCGAGCTGCGTGCCCAGATTGTGGGCAACCTGGCCTTCATGGGCATCAAGATTGACCCCGCCAAGAACAATGTCCGTGGGGTTGAGGCCGATATTTCCACCGACG
>CAZHWK010000339.1:0-2278 GCA_964536405.1 uncultured Oscillospiraceae bacterium | reverse complement strand
GGCACGAAGACTGGTTTTTGGGGTGGCCTTTCGTCAAAGGAAGCCTTTTGGCCCCATTTGCCCCATTTTCAAGGGGGTTGACGGGCATCCAATCTTGAATTTATCTTGTCGGTATGATATGATAATATACCTTTTATATAAACTCTTACCAAGGGAGGTCACCTGCATGAACCGAAAATTGGCCCATCTTCTGGAGCCCGGTCTGCGCCAGTATTTTCTCTGTCTGGTGGTCTTTGCCCTGGTCTGTGCCTACTTCAGTCTGCCGCTGGCTGTTATTGAGCTGGCGGTGGTGGTCATCCTGTACCTGCATTTCCGCAGCACCACCAACAAGCGCAAGCGGGAAATCATCAAGTACCTGGATTCCCTGACCGGCAGTATGGACACCGCCAGCAAGGACACCATGCTCAATTCCCCCCTGCCCATGGTCATCTTCCGGCCCGACACCGATGAGGTCATCTGGTCCAACGAGCGGTTTTTGCAGATGACCGGGGAGCGGGAGCATTTGTTTGACACCAAGCTCTCGGCCGCCGTGCCCGAGTTCAGCACCCGCTGGCTGATGGAAGGCAAAACCGAATGTCCCTCCGAGGTCCAGGTGGGCAACCGCCGCTTCCTGGTCTTTGGCCACCTGGTCCGTACCGAGGACAAGAAGGAAAAAAGCTACCTGGCCACCACATACTGGGTGGACGTCACCGAATATTCCAACGTGTCCGACGAGTTTTATGCCTCCCGTCCGGTGTGTGCCATCCTTTTGGTGGACAATTACGACGAAATCATGAAAAACGTGGAGGAAAACCTCCGCTCGGCCATGCTGACCGAAATCAACAACCGCCTGTCCCAGTGGGTGGAGCCTGCCTCCGGCGTATTCCTGCGCTATGACCGGGACCGCTACCTCTTTGTCTTTGAGGAGCGATACCTTCAGCCCTTGAAGGACGAGAAGTTTTCCATCCTGGATTCGGTGCGGGAAGTTCTCAGTGCCAACGGGGTCCCGGCCACCCTCTCCATCGGCATCGGTCAGGACGCAGAAAATTGGGAGGAGCTGTTCCAGTACGCCTCTCTCTCCATCGAAATGGCCCTCTCCCGTGGAGGGGACCAGGCGGTCATTAAAAACCGTTATAACTTTGAGTTTTTCGGGGGCCGTTCCAAGGAACTGGAGAAACGCACCAAGGTCAAAAGCCGGGTCATGGCTAATGCCATGGGTTCCCTGATCTCGGACTCCTCCTCGGTCTTTGTCATGGGCCATAAATTCCCCGACCTGGATGCCTTCGGGGCCTGCGCCGGGGTGTGCGCCATCGCCCGGAAACAGGGTATTCCCTGCCATATTTTGCAGGAACCGGGGCATACCCCATCCGAGGAGATGGCCCAGCGGCTTTGCGCCCTGCCCGAATATGCCCACAGCATGATTTCCGAGCAGGATGCCCTGGTGGCCGCCGACTCCCGCACCCTGCTGGTGGTGGTGGACACCAACCGGCCCGAGCAGGTGCAGTCCCAGGCCCTGCTGGAATGCTGCAAGCGGGTGGCCGTCATTGACCACCACCGCCGGGCGGCCACTTACATCGCCGATGCCGCTCTCAACTTCCACGAGCCGTATGCCTCCTCAGCCTGTGAGCTTGCCACCGAGCTGATTCAGTATATCATGGATCCCTCTGACCTTCTTCGGGCCGAAGCCGAAGCCCTTATGGCCGGTATCATGCTGGACACCAAAAACTTTACCATGCGCACGGGAGGCCGCACCTTCGAGGCAGCCGCCTTCCTCCGCCGGGCCGGGGCCGATACCGGGGAGGTCAAAAAGCTCTTCCAGAATGATCTCTCGGGCACCATTGCCCGGTATGACATCATTAAAAACGCCAAGATGTACGGCCATGGCATCGCCGTGGCCGCCGTGGACCACCCGGTGGGCCGGGTGACCGCCGCCCAGGCCGCCGACGAGCTTCTGAACATCAGCGGGATTGACGCTTCCTTTGTCCTCTTCCCCGACGATAATACCGTGTTCATGTCGGGCCGGAGCATGGGCCAGACCAACGTGCAGGTGATTTTGGAAAGCCTGGGAGGCGGGGGCAATGCCGCCACCGCCGGGGCCCAGCTTCCCGATACCACCATGGAGGAAGCCCTGAAAAAGCTGACCGTTTCCATCAATCAGTATTTTGAGGATGAGTGATTTTTCATCGTTTCTTCCCACTTTACCGGGGGAAGAGATTTCGCCGCTTGAGAGCGGCGAGGACGTTGCGCCGCCCCCGGCGCAGGGGATAAGATTTCGGCCCCTGCGGGGGTCGAGGAAACG
>CAZHWK010000338.1:0-2279 GCA_964536405.1 uncultured Oscillospiraceae bacterium | reverse complement strand
CCGGTTAAGGGGGAGGGGGTTGCATCCGAGAAAGGACGGCCCCCAACCATGAAGCAAGGCACCATCATCAACCGTGTGGTCATGACCCTTTTGTTCTTGGCCTTGGCGGCCTATCTGGGCGTGTATGCCTACCGCAGTCTGACCGACCCCTTTTCCTCTACCTTGTGTTATCCGCATACGGTGGACGATGCGGTGGAGGCCACGGGCTATGTGGTGCGGGCCGAGCAGGCCCTCCCCGTCCAAAGCGGCATTGTGGACATTTTGCCCGATGAGGGGGAGAAGGTAGCCGCCGGGGAGACGGTGGCCCTTGTCTACCAGGATCCTTCGGCGTTGGAGCGGAAAAGCGAAATTCGGCAGTTGGAGCTGGAGTTGGAGCAGCTGGAATATTCCCTGCGCCGGGACACGGGAAACGGCGACGTGGCCAAGCTGGATGAGAGCATCTTTTCCGCCATGGTAGCCCTTCGGGGGGCCACGGCCGGGGGGGATTACTCCCGCCTGGAGGACAATGCCATGGAGCTGAAAAACCTGGTGTTTCGCAGAAGCTATACATACAGCAACAACACCGAGAGTATGGAGGCCATTCGGGCCACTGCGGGGCAGGTTTCGGCCCGGTTGGCCACCCTGAAAAGTGCGGCTGGGCTGGATACCACCAGCCTTCGGGCCCCTGTGCCCGGGGTCTACTCGGGGGAAACCGATGGGTTTGAAGGCGTCTTGACCCCCCAGAGCGTGATGGAATTGACCCCCTCCCAGCTGGACAAGCTTACCCCCCAGGCTGTGGCCGAAGGGGACGGCCAGACCGGGAAGCTGATTACTCAAAGCCAGTGGTACTATGTGGCCGCCCTGACCGAGGCTCAGGCCGAACGGCTGACCGAGGGCAAGCAGGTTACGGTACGCTTTTCCCGGGACTTCACCGGGGAAGTTTCCATGCTGGTGCAGAAAATCGGTGCCCCCGAAAAGGGGCGTACCGCCGTGGTCCTTTCCTCCACCCGTTTTTTATCCGACGTGACCTTGCTGCGCAAGCAGACGGTGGAGATTATTTTTGACAGTGTCACCGGCATCCGGGTGCCTAAGGCCGCCCTGCGGGTGATGAATAAAACCGTGACCGACCCGGAAAGCGGGCAGGAGAAAACCGAGCAGGAGCGGGGCGTTTATGCCGTGGTCGGAATGCGGGCCGAGTGGAAGCCGGTGTCCATCCTGGCCGAGGAGGAGGACTTTTTCCTCGTGACCCCTGCCCCGTTCCAAAATGAGCAGAATATGAGCGAAGCCAAAAAGGCCCTTCGGGCTGGGGATGAAATCATTACAACCGCCGAAAACCTATATGACGGTAAAGTGGTGAAATAAAGAAAGGAGCCACAACCATGTCGATTGCGGAACAGATTGCCGGAGTAAAGGAGCGCATTGCCGCCGCCGCCCGGGAGGCCGGGCGAACCCCCGAGGACATTACCCTGGTGGCCGCCACCAAGGTCCAGACCTCGGACACCATCCGCAAGGCCATTGCGGCTGGGATTACCTGCTGCGGGGAAAACCGGGTGCAGGAGCTGACCGGTCACCTGGACGACAATGCCTATCAAGGGGCCGACGTTCACTTCATCGGCCACCTTCAGACCAATAAGGTGAAATATGTGGTGGGCCGGGTGGATATGATCCATTCGGTGGACTCCCCCCGTCTGCTGGAGGCCATCGACCAGCGGGCCGGGAAGCTGGGGCTTGTCCAGGATATTTTGCTGGAGGTCAACATCGGGGACGAGGAAAGTAAGGGTGGCTGTCCCTTTGCCCAAGTGCCCGAATTGGCCCGTCTGGCGGCCCAGGCGGAGCATGTGCGCCTACGGGGATTGATGTGTATTCCCCCCATTGCGGCAAAACCCGAGGATAATCGTGTGTTTTTTACCCAAATGGCCCAACTTTTTGTTGACATAAGAAAGCAGATGGGGGATAATGAAACCAATATCAATTGCCTTTCCATGGGCATGAGCGATGATTTTGAGGAAGCTGTGCGCTGTGGTGCCACCCATGTGCGGGTGGGAACCGCCCTGTTCGGGCGGCGGCCGCCGATGCATCCGACCAACTGAGGAGGATTACAAAATGGGATTGATGGAGGAACTCAAGCGCCTGGCCCGCCCCTACGAGGATGAGGACGAAGAGTTTGACGATTTTGAGCCTGTCTCCCGTGGGGCAGAGCGGCCCGAGCGTCGGGCGGTGAAGGAGCAGGTCACGGCCAATGTCTTTGATGCGCCCGAGGTGCCTCGCCGCAGCAATAAGGAGGTCAACATCCACACCAC
>CAZHWK010000337.1:0-2283 GCA_964536405.1 uncultured Oscillospiraceae bacterium | reverse complement strand
GTGGAGGGGACCAGACCGGCCACCACCCCCACGGGAACCCCCATGTCAATGGTGCGCTTTTCGCTGTCCCGGGCCAGAATACCCACGGTTTTCTCATTCTTGATGGCGTCATACAAAGTGGTGGCCGCAAAGCGGTTTTTCAGGGCTTTGTCGGCCTTGATGCCAAAGCCGGTTTCCTCCACCGCCATGTCCCCCAGCCGCTGGGCGTTTTCCAGGGCGGCGGCCGCCACGGCGGCCACAATGCGGTCAATGCGGTCCTGGTCAAAGGTAGCCAGGACTTTTTGGGCCTGCCGGGCCGCCTTCAGAAGGTCCCGGACCTCCTGGATGGAAGCTAAATCTTTATCCATGCACCTCAGACCTCCCTTGGCTTTTGGGCCACGGCCTGCACCGCCTGAGCAAAGGCCAGTGCCGCCGCCTTGCAGGCCGACTGACTGCCCGTGAGCAGGCCGCCGCCGAAGTTGGTTTCACTGGGGGGTTCAAAAAGGGCGGCCAGCTCCACATCGGCGGCCTTCATGGCCTCGTCCAGACCCACCATACTTTCCAGCGGTGGGGCGATGAGATAGGCCAGGGCCACCCCCTCGGGCACACCGGCGGTTTTGGAGAGGTAGGTGCCCGTGCGGGAAACGGTATAGGCAAAGTAGACCACGCTGTCGTCCCCATTGGCCGAGCGGAAGCCCTCGCCCCCCTCAATAAAGGCCACGGCCGCCCTCAGGCCGGAATTGACCTCGGCGGGATTTGGCCCGGCCAGAATACCAATGACCTCACCGGCATATTGGGTGCTGGCATTGGCCGCCCCGGCATACAGGCTTCTGCCATAGACCACCTCCACGGCGGCCGCCTTGGTTGCCTCGTCCAGGGCGCAGTAGGTCACATCGTCGCAGTCGGTGGTGATGATACCGATGGAACGGAACTTGTCGGGCAGACCCAGCTTTTGGGCCAGGGTGTCCGATACGTTTGCAATGGTGTGGGTGGCCAGAATGTTGACCTTCATCAAATCTCCCGTCATGCCCCCACCCCCCTTTCCAACTGAGCTAACTCCACACCGGAAGCCTTTTTCTCCAGCATGGTCTTAATCAACTCGGCAATGTGGGCTCCTGCCTCCACGGCCGTGGTACCCTGGGAGTGAATATTGGAAATAACGGTTCGTTTGCTCTCGGGAACCCCGATGCGGGGTTCATAGGTGATATAGGCCGACATACTCTCGGCGGTGACCAGCCCTGGCCGCTCCCCTACCAGAAGGCAGACCACCTTGGCCCCTGTGAGGGAACCGATATGGTCACTGGCCCCAACCCGGCAGAATTTGATGAACAGGCCCTTGCCGCCGTTCAGGCCGTAGCTTTGCAGGCCGGCACGGATGGCCTGCATACAGTCGGCCGCATTGGCCTCAATGGCCGCCGAGGAAAGGCCGTCCCCCACGGCCAGCACAATTTGAGGGTCCCGGCCCAGGGTCTGCTGGATGATGGCCTGATTTTTTTCGTCAAAGCGGCGGCCCTTGTCGGGTCGGGTCAGGTACTCGTCTTTACTCTCACAGAGGGTTTGGACAGGGGTAAGGTCGTGGGCGGCGGCGAAGCCCTCGTCCACCATGGAAAAGACCGAATCCTGGGCGGCGGCGTGGTCGCACCGCATACGGAGCATGGTTTCGGTGCGGTAGCGGGTACCCGAGCGGCCCAAGCCGATGCGGGCTGGGGTCTTGGCCTTCAGGGCCAGGAAGGCGGGGCCGTCCTTTGGGTTTTCCACCAGATATTGCTTGCGCAGATCGACCTGGGAGATGTCGGGGATGGTCTGGCCCTGGTCCCCGGTATGCTCCATGGGCTTATAATCGGCGGCCTTGACCTGGGGGGTGGGAGCCTCCCCGGCCAGTTCCTTGGCCATGCGCTCCACCAGGGCACGCAGTTCTAGTTCATTCATAGGTTCAACTCCTTTTTGCGATTGCGGCACCATGCCGCAGGGGGAGATTTTGCCCACTTTGGCGGGCGGAGAGATATTTTGCCCCCTGCGGGGGGCGAGGGACGTGCCGTGACCCACGGCAGGGGGAGAGATTTCGCTGTCTGCTGACAGCGAGGAAACGTGTCGGGGTTGCCCCGGCAGAGGGCATTTCGCCGTCTGCGGACGGCGAGGACGTTGCGCCGCCCCCGGCGCAGGGATGGGGTTTCGGCCTTTGCGAAGGCCGAGGAAACGTGTCGGGGTTGCCCCGACCGGGGAAAGAGTTTCGCTGTCTGAGGACAGCGGGAACGATGGCCGGCCGCCGGCCAAGCGTCCACCATTTCTTTTTTGTCTTGTCAA
>CAZHWK010000336.1:0-2302 GCA_964536405.1 uncultured Oscillospiraceae bacterium | reverse complement strand
TTTCCAGACCGGTACGGCCGTCAAAGGCCTTGGTGACGGTATAGCCCTCATACTGAAGCTCCAGCTCCACCATGCGGGCCAGCTTTTCCTCGTCCTCCACCAGCAAAATGCGCTCTGCCATGGGGCTACCCCTCCTTTACAATTTCGTATCGGCACCCTAAAAACAGGCCCACCACCAACAGGGGCACGGCCACATAGAAAGCCACCAGCACCACAAGCAGCACCACCCAGATGGGGATGGCACTGACCGTCTTATCCTCCCGAAGGATATGAAGCTGATAGTGGTTGCAGTGACGCAAAATCTCCCAGCAGCGGCCCAGCAGGGTCCAGGCATCCTTCCAGAAATTCTCCCAGGTGGAGCCGGTGACCACCACCACCTTCACCGGGGAACGAGGGGACTTTGGGGCCTTTTCCGGCCCGGTTTTGGTCGGGCCGGCCCCCTCCTCTTTAGGGGACTTGGCCCGGCCTTGCCGCTCCAACTCAATGAGGGCATCCAAAACACTGCCCCGGCAGGATTCCAGCAGGGACTTGGCCTCCTCATAGCTCAGGTCGCTTCTGGCACGCAGCTTCTCCACCTGTTCCAATGTAATGTCGGCCATAGAAGCCACCTCCTTTGCTTGGTGCAGTTATTGTACCTCTTCGGCCTCAAAAGGGCATTACGGAGAGGTTAAAATATCATTAAAAAGAGAATACCACATTTTTCCCCCCTTGAACAGGTGGGATGACAAATTGAAGCGGGTATGGTAAAATAACTGCTGGACAGTTATTTTACCGTTTGATGGCACGATTTGCTCTTTCCCTTCGGAAAGAACCGCAAACGATGCCAGGATACCACGAAATGCTGCGCATTTGTGGTATCATAACTACCATAGCTATTATTTTGCCATATGTATGGAAACGGTGGGAAGAGTTTGCCCAAGCTGTATCCCGGAGAGAGGAGGGGGCCGTGTGAAAAAAAAGCTATTGGCCCTGCTGTGTGTGGTGGCCCTGCTGTGTACCTTTATGCCCAGCGCCTTTGCCGCCGACCAGCTGTATTTTGTGGCAGTCAATGACAAGATGCTGGAATACTCCCCCGACACACAGCCCATCAAATCCAGGGGGACCATGTATGTGCCCTACACCGTCTTTCTGTCCGAATTTAACGGGGGGGTCAATCTGGGGGTGTTTTACGGCCGGGACAAACAGCGCAACACCCTGTCCTTTTACGCCAAGCAGACCCCTACCCTCACCTTTGATTATGGGGCTGGTATTACCTATGACACCACCGACACCGTTTTTAACTTCCGGGCCATTGTAAGAAATGGCACGGTATATCTGCCCGCCTGGGCGGTGAGTGACTATTTCGGGCTGGAATGCACCTACTCGGCCACCGAGTTTGGGGACCTTGTGCGAATTAAGCGGGCCGATGACTACTATTTAAGTGACCAATTTTTCCTCTCCTCGGCCACCGATAAGTTTCGGGAGCAGCGCAAGCAGTTTGACCGGGATCAGCTGGGGGAGCCCGTTGTCCCTACTCCGGTTCCTACCCCGTCCCCCGTTCCCACGACACCCGATGGGCAGAGGCAGGTTAGCGTCTGCTTTGCCTTCCGGTGCGACAGCGGGATGGGCCCCTCCGACCTGTTGGACCTTTTAGGTACTTACGGGCAGACCGCCCTGTTTCTTTTCCACCCAGATGACCTGGCCCGGTGGGACGATCACATTCGCCGCCTGCTGGCCGAAGGCCATCGGGTAGGACTGATTGTGAATGGAGAAACAGCCGAGGAATGTGTGGCACAGGCCGAGCAGGGCAACCGTCTGCTGGGCCACATCGCCCGCACCACGACCGACTTTCTTCTGGTGGAGGGGAGCGACCCCCTGCGGCAGGAGCTGAGCCTTTTAGGCTGGGCCTGCTGGAACGGCAATGTGGATGGTATCCCCGCCCAGGGGGTTCGCAGCACCACCCTGTCCAGCAATCTGCTCAATCGCATTGAGTCCCGGCGCAGCTATGCCCGGGTGCTGATGAACGATTCCACCACCGCCAGTCAAGCCCTTTCCCTCCTACTGCCCAAGCTGCGGGGGGGAGCGTATCTGCTAAAGCAGGTCACCGAAGGGGAGCTTTAGGGAAATTGTCTACATATTGTGTATCTATGGGGTACATGGCAGAATGGATATTCTGCCATGTACCCTTTTTTGTTGGGGAGAAAGGGAGTCGCAAGGGAGCGGAGTATGGAATACCCGGTAGGGCGTTCCATAGAAAGCGGACTTTGCGACGACGCTGTCATGCTGCGGATTGGGCCCATGGCCGGGTCGCTAAGTACGACCT
>CAZHWK010000335.1:0-2332 GCA_964536405.1 uncultured Oscillospiraceae bacterium | reverse complement strand
TTTCTTTCACACTATCTTTCCCTCCGAACCCTTCGGCTGGAAGGTTTATCGACAGTCTGAAAAACTCCCTTCCAAGCCTTGGAAGGGAGTTTTATCCTCGTCTTATTCAGTTAAACCGGCTCATGGCCTTATCCATTCCGTCCCGGAGCAGACATTCCACCGCATCGGCGGCCTTTTTCACGGTCTGGTCCATCACCTTGCGGTCCTCTCCCTGGAACTTCCCCAGCACCCAGTCGGCCAGGTCGTAGTCCGGATGGGGCTTCTGCCCCACCCCGATCTTCACCCGGGGGAACTGGTCGGTGCCCAGATGCTGAATCAGACTTTTCAGGCCGTTGTGGCCCCCGGCGCTCCCCCCGCTTCTCAGGCGCAGCTTCCCCGGCGGCAGGGAAATGTCGTCACAGACCACCAGTACCCGCTCGGGGGGCACCTTGTAAAACCGGGCGGCCTCCCCGGCGGCCTCGCCCGACAGGTTCATGTAGGTCACCGGCTTCATAATAAGGGCCTTTTTGCCCCCCAGCTCGGCCGTGTTGGTGAGGGCCCGGTGCTTGAGCTTTTGCAGGGGAATGTTCTTTCGCTCGGCCAACTCGTCCGCCACTTCAAAGCCAACGTTGTGCCGGGTGTTGTCGTATTTGTCCCCCACATTGCCCAGGCAGACCACCAGCCATTCTATGGAGTTGTTCTTGTTTCCAAACAGCATACGAAACCCTACCTTATAAAAATAAACCGGACGGGAGGTTCTCCCGCCCGGCTCATACTTCTCGCCTGTCATGCTGCCCTTTGGGTACTCTGACAGCTCATAAAACTCCTTACAGTCCTTCTTATCCTTCGCCAAAGCCCAGCGAAGCGGGTTTGCGAGGAGCGGACTTTGGGACGACGATGTCATGCTGCGCTTTAGGCCCATGGCCGGGTCGCTAAGTTGCGATTGCGCACCCTCCTTGACCGCCGGAGGCGGGCACAGCACCATCGGTAGGCCTGACCAGGGGCGGGTGGTGCCACGGTTTTTCTTTGGCATCCAAACCCGTTTCTTTTTGACAAGACAAAAAGAAACGGGTTTGGCCCTGGCCGGGAGGCCACTGCCCTGTCGGGCATCCCCGACTGTTTCTTCGACCCCCCCAGGGATCGAAATTCCCCCACGGCCCGCAGGCCGTGTTCCATAAGCGTTCCAAGGCTTCACGCTTCGTGATCATGCTGCGGATTGGGCACGCTGTTCGGGGTGATAACCTCTCCAACTTCACAAAAATTTGCCCTTGCCCGCTGGGCAATGCCAAATTTTCGCATCCGCTCCGAGGTCTATCCCCCCGGCGTGCCTATCCTTCGCACTTCGTGTCATGCTGCGGATTGGGCACGCTTGTCGGAAAAATAAGCCATCACTCCGCCAAAAATACCGCTCCGGACTTCGTCCGTCACCTGTTTTTTGGTCTGCGTTCCGCTTATTTTTCCGGCGTGCCTATCCTTCGCACTTCTTTTTAGGTAAATAGCGGCGAAACCGAAATTTCCTCATAAATCCGGTCGATGGCCTCGGCAAACATCTTGGACACGGGCAGATATTTAATCTTATCACACTTGGTCTCGGGACGGGTGGGAACGGTGTCGAGGAAGACCACCTCATTGATGGCACTGTTCTCAATCCGCTCAATGGCGGGCCCGGACAGCACCCCGTGGCTGGCGCAGGCGGTCACATCAATGGCCCCGCCAATCTCCACCAGGGCCTGGGCGGCTCCGCACAGGCTTCCGGCGGTATCCACCATGTCGTCAAACAGAATGACCTTCTTGCCCTTCACATCGCCGATGATGTTCATGACCTCGGAGGAGTTCGCCTTCTGGCGACGCTTGTCCACGATGGCAAGCCCCATGCCCAGCTTCTGGGCGAAGGCACGGGCACGGGCCACGCTGCCCACGTCGGGGGAAACCACGATGGTGTCATCCTCCTGGCCCTTGTACTTCTCCTGGAAGTACTCCACAAAGATGGGGTTGCCCAGCAGATTGTCCACAGGAATATCGAAGAAGCCCTGAATTTGGGAGGCATGCAGGTCCATGGTCAGCACCCGGTCAGCACCGGCCTCAGTAATCATATTGGCCACCAGCTTGGCCGAAATGGGGTCACGGGGCTTGGCCTTGCGGTCCTGGCGGGCATAGCCAAAGTAAGGAATGACAGCAGTCACACGTCCGGCAGAAGCCCGGCGGAGTGCATCAATCATCACCAGCATTTCCATCAGGTTATCATTGACAGGCTGGCAGGTAGACTGAACCACGAACACATCAGAGCCGCGGACGGTCTCATAGATGGAGACAAAACTTTCCCCGTCGGAGAAGGTCCCTACCTCGGCATTAC